>CAZOZX010000057.1:0-12935 GCA_964584415.1 uncultured Syntrophomonas sp. | reverse complement strand
GTAGCTACCTATAATCTCCAGCCGGCTATGAGCGCCCGGGAAATAACCCAGAGGACATTGGATGAGATAAACCGCGATTACTATGATGTGATTTTTATGAATTATGCCAATGCCGATATGGTCGGGCACACTGGTATTCTAGAGGCGGCCGTTGAAGCGATAAAAGCTTTGGACGAATGCCTGGACCAGGTAGTGGACCTGGTACTGAAAAAAGAGGGAACCATACTAATCACCGCCGATCATGGCAATGCTGAGAAGATGACTGATGATGGCTCACCCTTCACCGCTCATACCACCAGTAAAGTTCCGTTCATCCTGGTGTCCCAGGCCCGCCGGAACCAAAGACTCAGGGATGGGGGATCTTTGCGGGACATTGCTCCCACTATACTGAGCTTGCTGGGAATAGATATTCCCATGGAAATGACCGGTAAGCCATTGATGGTATAAAACAGCTAAATTATTGGAAGGAGTTAGATCTGATGAGTATTATTGTTGATGTATTTGCCCGGGAGGTACTGGATTCCAGGGGCAATCCTACCGTGGAAGTGGAAGTGGTTCTGGAGGATGGCACCATTGGTACCGCAATTGTTCCTTCCGGAGCATCAACCGGCGCTCATGAAGCAGTAGAACTGCGCGATGGTGACCCCAAGCGTTATGGAGGCAAAGGGGTGCTGCAAGCCGTAAAAAACGTCAATGAAATCATCGCTCCTGAGGTGATTGGGATGGAAGCCGTGCGTCAGATCGACATAGATGCCCTGATGCTGGATTTGGATGGCACCCCCAATAAAGGCAAGCTCGGGGCTAATGCCATTCTGGGTGTGTCACTGGCGACTGCCCGGGCCGCGGCCGCCTATTTGGATATACCCCTATATCAATATATAGGCGGTGTGAATGCCAAACAAATACCGGTTCCGATGATGAATATTCTTAACGGCGGCAAGCATGCCGATAATAATGTGGATATCCAGGAGTTTATGATAATTCCCTGCGGCGCCCCTAGTTTTGCTGAAGGTCTGAGAATGGGGGTAGAGGTTTACCAATCCCTCAAAAAGGTACTATCCGCCCAGGGCCTGGCCACCTCAGTTGGCGATGAAGGGGGATTTGCACCCAATCTGCCTTCCAATGAAGCCGCCCTGGATGTAATTATGGAGGCCATCGCCAAGGCCGGTTATGAAGCCGGCAAGGACATATGCCTGGCTATTGATACGGCAGCCACCGAATTATTGAAAGATGACAAGTATCACCTGGCTGGCAACAATATGGTGCTGACTTCAGAACAGATGGTAGATTTTTATGAAGGATTGGTCCAGAAGTACCCGCTGATTTCTATTGAGGACGGGTTAGCCGAAGACGACTGGGATGGCTGGAAAAAGCTAACCGACCGGCTGGGCGATAAAGTGCAGATAGTGGGCGATGACATATTTGTTACCAACCCGGAGAGGCTGGCTCGCGGCATTGAGTCCGGAACTTGTAACAGCATCCTCATTAAGCTCAATCAAATTGGCACCCTCACCGAGACCCTGGACACTATCGAACTGGCCAAAAGACACGGGTATACATGTGTTATCTCACATCGTTCCGGAGAAACAGAAGATTCGACAATGGCTGATGTAGCAGTAGCAACAAATGCAGGGCAGATAAAGACCGGCGCCCCTGCCCGTACTGACCGGATTGCTAAGTACAACCGTTTATTAAGGATAGAAGGGGAACTGGATATTTTTTCTGTTTACCCCGGACGCAGGACTTTCTACAATCTCGGACAGTAGCTTTCATCTTGAATAACCTGGTCGAATTGTGCTACAATATATTGCGTCTTTAGGGAAGATAATGAAAGGGGGTTCGTAGGTGGTTAGAACAATATTTCTTATTCTGCAGATCATTACCGCACTGGGCTTGATTTTTACTGTGCTCATGCAGGAGGGCAAAAGTGCCGGTTTATCCGGATCGATTTCCGGTGGCGCGGACATGATCTTCGGTAAGAAAAAGGGTGTAGATGAACTGTTTGCCAAGATAACAGCTTATCTGGCCGCCTTCTTTTTAATATTTACCTTGATTGTGGCTCTACTTAGTTAGGGTAGGGAGTATCAGCCAGGGGGAACAACCTTTCCATTATCTTAGTTACTAAGAGAGGTTCATTCCAACCAACTGATTTGCTAAATTCTTTTCAATCCCGGTTAAACCGGTAGGCCGTTAGGCTGCATAGATCAAGTCCAACTAAGAGTTCGAGGTAATAGTATGAAGGCTAGCTTTAATAGCATTCATACTATTATGGTGCTAGGGACTAGTGGAAAGCCGAAAAATATTAAAGGATGTGGTACTGTAAATGAATCTTCTGGTTAACAAAGTAGCTCAGCCGGTGTTGGCGTTCATAGCTGCTATGGCGATCGTGCTGTTGACCCCCGCAATGGCGGCGGCCAGCGAAGCCAACCTGGTCATTCCCCAGCTGAGTCCAGACCAAAACAGCTTGCTATACATAGGAATCGGAGTTTGTATTGCTGGTATGCTGTTTGGAATGTACCAGTTTACCAAGGTTAAGCAATTAGTGGCTCACCAGTCCATGCTGGATGTAGCCGAAACCATCTATGAAACCTGCAAAACCTACCTTATTCAGCAGGGCAAATTCTTAGCCATCCTCTTCGTATTCATAGGCTTGTGTGTGGCCTTCTATTACGGGGTCCTTTCCAAAATGGGAATGGGTTCCGTCTTATTCATTCTACTGTGGACGGTTATAGGTATTCTCGGATCCTACAGCGTAGCATGGTACGGAATCCGCATGAACACCCTGGCCAACAGCCGGGTGGCCTTCACCTCCCTGGAAAGAAAGCCCTTAAAGCTCTTGAACATCGCCCTGGATGCCGGTATGAGCATCGGTGTTTTGCTGGTTTGTGTTGAGCTGATCATGATGCTGATAATACTGCTGTTTGTACCGCGTGATTTGGCTGGAGCCAGCTTCATCGGTTTTGCCATCGGTGAGTCCCTGGGCGCCAGTGCGCTCCGTATCGCCGGCGGCATATTTACTAAGATCGCTGATATCGGCGCTGACTTGATGAAGATAGTATTCGGCATCAAAGAAGATGATCCCCGTAACCCTGGTGTTATCGCTGACTGTACCGGTGACAATGCCGGCGACAGCGTTGGCCCCACCGCGGACGGATTTGAAACCTACGGTGTAACTGGGGTTGCTATGGTAACTTTCATTGTTCTGGCTGTAGCTCCTGCTTTACAGACCGTCATGCTGACCTGGATATTTGCCATCAGAGTACTGATGGTGGTAACCTCCATCGTTTCCTTCTATATCAACCGGGCATTCAGCCAGGCTAAGTATGGCAACAAGGATGATTTCGATTTCGAAGCACCCCTAACCAGCCTGGTTTGGATAACTTCCATAGTATCGATCCTGGTTACATTCGCACTGACCTGGTATATAGTGGGCCCGGGAGCCGCCACTGCTACTGCTTTAACCCCATTCTGGTCCAAGCTGGCCTTGATAATCAGTTTTGGTACCCTGGCAGCCGCTCTGATTCCTGAGTTTACTAAAATATTCACCAGTCCTAATTCCATGCACGTAGCCGAAGTTGTAAAAGCCTCACGGGAAGGCGGACCGTCTCTTAACATCCTGTCCGGACTGGTCGCCGGCAACTTCAGCGCCTTCTGGATCGGCATGGTCTTCATGGGCATCATGTTTGGCGGGTATATGGCCAGCCTTCCGATTCCCGCTTCCATTATGAGTTACTCTTCGGTCTTCGCTTTTGGTTTGATAGCCTTTGGAATGCTGGGCATGGGACCGGTCACCATTGCAGTAGACAGCTACGGCCCGGTTACCGATAATGCCCAGTCCATCTATGAGCTGTCCCTGATTGAAGAGATCAAGGGCATTGATAAAGAAATTCAGAAGTCTTTTGGTTTCAAGCCTGATTTTGAGAAGGGCAAATATTACCTGGAAGCCAATGATGGTGCCGGCAACACCTTTAAAGCTACGGCCAAACCGGTTCTGATCGGTACCGCGGTTGTTGGTGCCACCACTATGATTTTCTCGCTGATCCTGGTCATCAAGAATGTATTGGGAGTAGAACCGGCCACGATCCTGACTCTGCTCAATCCCTATACCATATTGGGGCTGCTGTGCGGCGGTTCGGTAATCTACTGGTTTACCGGCGCATCTACCCAGGCTGTTACCACCGGTGCCTACCGGGCGGTAGAGTATATTAAGAAGAATATCAATCTCGAAGAAGCTGCTAACGTAAAGGCCAACACTGAGAAATCCAAAGAAGTAGTTAAGATCTGTACCCAGTATGCTCAAGCTGGTATGTTTAACATCTTTATCGCCCTGTTCTCTTTTGCCATGGCCTTTGCTTGTCTGGCTGCTCCTAAAGCTGGCAATGCCCAGCCGGTAGCGCTGTTTGTGTCCTACCTGATTTCTATAGCCGTCTTTGGTCTATTCCAGGCAGTATTCATGGCCAATGCGGGTGGATGTTGGGACAACGCCAAAAAGGTAGTAGAGGTTGATCTGAAGGAAAAAGGTACCCCGCTGCATGAAGCGACCGTGGTGGGCGATACCGTTGGTGATCCTTTCAAGGATACTTCTTCAGTTGCGTTGAATCCGATCATCAAATTTACCACTCTGTTCGGACTGCTGGCCATGGAAATAGCCATCTCCGAAACATTCAGAGACATCGCTCCTTATGTAGGAGCCGCGTTCCTGCTGGTTGCGGTTATCTTCGTATGGCGGACATTCTATGCCATGAGGATCCCAACCGCCAAATAACTTTAAACACATTATGGCCTCACCATGTATTGTGGTGAGGCTTTTTCTTTGCCCTTTTTCATCCTTTTCATTAGGTAAGGGCTTTTTCCGGGAGGAGAGCCTGCAAAAAATTAGTTAGCTTATCGGTCCGGTTAGATCCCTCAAATATTGACAGGTTGATAGTAGTAATGCCTAAGTTCCTGAGCAGGGTGGTGGTAAACGGATCCGGATCAAAAAGCAGTATATAGGAATCCGGAATATCGCAGGCATTCACGCCATGCATCATCCGGCGCAATTTAAACCACAGGTAACGCATATTGAAATCCGTAAAACTATAGCCGATAAATAATATGCTTTTGCCTAAGCTGTCAGCGCGCAGTTTGATATCGATGGGGGTGACGAACTCGAGCCGCTCGTAATAATCCGATTCGGTAAGGACCAGGGAGTCTTCGTCCTCCAGGGAACCGTGGAATTTGACGATCTGGACTGATCCGCAGCCGGTGGCCTGGATAATATCAGCGGTAGATACCACCACTTGGCAGGGGATGGACAGGTGCTTAAAAGTGCGTTCCAACAAACGATCAAAATTGGTGGTATAAATGATGGGAGTGGCCAGCCTCGCCAGTAATAGATGGGGCTGTGACAGTTGAGCACAGTCATCATTCAAAAGGCTTCGCAACAGTTCTAGCACTTGACTGATTGAACCGTTGTGGGAGATTTTCAGATACTGGCTCAGGTGCAAAAGCTCCGCCTGTTCAGATAATACTCCCAGACCGAAATGTTCACCCAGGCGAACGGTGATGGTTCGGGTCGACGGAAGCCCGGCATTTACTGAAAAACCGGCCCCTATAAAAGGAATCAGTTTTTGCTGGGCAATCAAGTTTTGCAGTATAGGTATTATTTGATCCATAATAATTCTCCACAATGGCGCGGTGTCGTAAATACTCAAATGTTTTTGGGGATAGGCACCAAGCTATCTGTCAACCTTAGGAGCCGGTTTGTGATCCTCAGGAGTTGGTTCTATTGCTATGAGGAGCTGGTTTTGTCATCCTGCGGAGCTCAGCAGTTTTGTCATCCTGAGGAGCCGAAGGCGACGAAGGATCTCATCAACAGGCCTTTATACTTTAGCGAGATGCTGCGCTAACGCTCAGTATGACACTAGCGGACGGACCACCAGGCAACAGAACCGTCCCCATGCCTGGAGGTTTTTCAGGTCTGGAATAGCTTGCGCAATTTTGCAAAAATGACGCCTCTCTAATGAATTCAAGATATTGGTATAATCAGCCATTTAATTGAGCCCTTGCTATCGGGAAAAAGCTGGGTTATAGTGACACTGTATACAGAGATCTCATATCAGACCTTTTCGCAGCATACCTTGTGTCATGATTGGTTACCGGTTCATGACGACCGGTTTTGGATGGTGGGAGAGAAAAATATGATAATCAATCCGCAGGCAGAGTCATTTCTATTGACCGGTTCTCAAGATACTGCTTGTCTTTTTATCCATGGATTTACCGCTTCACCGTCCGAGGTGTACCCGGTTGCCCAGATAATATATGAAAAGACGGGATTTACAGTCAGCGGCCCCTTATTGCCAGGACATGGCTGCTCACCCCGGGATATGAACCAGACATGTTGGGAGGACTGGTACGGAAGAATCGAACAGGAAATCGATTATTTGCGCAAACGTCATGAACGAGTATTCATTGCCGGTCTGTCCATGGGCGGATTGTTAGGGTTGCATGCGGCCAGTAATGAACAGTGGATCGAGGGCGTGATAGCGATTAATACCCCTATTTACACTACCTCGTCGCGATTAATGAGCATGGCTCCCCTATTGCGATACTTAAAACCTTATTATCGCAAGAAGGAAGTGCGTGATTTGGTTGAACTGCAGAGACAGGGACGGTTCGCCTATGACGTTATGCCTATCAAAGCCCTGCAGAGCATGCATGCACTGAGAAGTAGGGTAGTTGCAGAACTACCGGCTTTGGACCGGCCTCTTCTGCTGTTTCAATCGCGTTGGGATGAGACCGTCGATCCCCGCAGTGCCACCTTTATCAAGGATAAAGCGGAGAGGGCGCAGGTGAAACTGATTTTCCTGGAGAACTCTGGCCACATAGCTACCATGGGGCCCGATACCCAAATGATCGCTGACCATATTATAGATTTCATTGGCTAAGATGCTGTAACATATAAATATATGGCTAAATTTACCGGGAGCGGCAATAGCCGTTCCCGGAATCATATTAGGGAGGAAATATCAGATGCAAAGAGAGGAAGCCTATAGTCTGCTCAAAGAAAACCTGACCAGCGAAAACCTGTTCAACCATTCCCTGGCGGTGGAAGCTATCATGAGGGGATTGGCTGAGCGCCTGCAGGAGGATGTTGAAAAGTTCGGCCTGGCCGGGCTGCTGCATGATATTGACTATGACCAGACCGGGGACAACTTCGAGCAGCATTCGCTGGTGGCAGCTGAAATGCTGGAAAAGCATGGCCTTGAACCTGAGATAATCTATGCGGTCAAGGTGCACAATGAGGTGCATGGCCTGGAAAGAAAAAGCATCCTGGATAAAGCTCTTTATGCCGCTGATCCGGTCAGCGGTTTCATAACCGCCGCCGCCCTGGTACGTCCTGATAAGAAATTGGCGGAAGTACAGATGAAATCCCTGCGCAAAAGGTTTAAAGAGACTGCTTTTGCCCGCGGGGCCAGTCGTGAACAAATGGATACCTGTTCTGAGCTGGGCCTGGAAAGAGATGAGTTCCTAAACATTGCCCTGGAGAGTATGCAAAAGATCTCTGATGAGATCGGCTTATAAGCAAATAAATTAAATCATAAACAATTGTTAGAAATATATGGAAACGGGTATACTATGCTATAGGACATACTAAGGCATGGAGGAGGTGGCAGCTTGCTGACCGGCGAGGATATCCTGGATTATATGCGCCAGGAAAGTTATAGGCCTTTGTCTTACCATGAACTGGAAGCCACATTTAACATACCGGAGCAGGATCAGGTCCAATTTTCCAAACTAATGGGCCGGCTGCAGAAGGACGGGGAGATCCTCAAAACCCGCAAGGATAAGTACGGGATCCCGGAAAAAATGAATAGCTACCGTGGCGTTATCAAGTTAAGCCAGCGCGGTTACGGCATATTTACCCCCGAGGATGCAGACATACAAGAGATATTTATTTATGGTCGTAACCTCAACGGGGCTATGCATGAAGACCGGGTGCTGGTGAGGATCAGCCCCCGCAGCGGGCCGGGGGAGCGGCCGGAGGGCGAGGTCATCCGGGCTATCACCAGGGCTAACAAAGAAATGGTGGGGACCTTTGAAAAACGGCGCAACGCCGCCTTTGTGATTCCCGACGATCCCCGCCAGATTTATCCGGTTTACGTCAAAACCGATAAAAAAAGCAAAGTCCGCAATGGGGACAAGGTCCTGGTGCGGATAAACACCTGGCCTGATAAGGATCGTTATCCTGACGGTCAGATAATGGAAGTGTTTGGCCGTAAGGGCCAGCCCGGGGTAGATTTGCAGATCGTGATCAAAAAGCACAGCCTGCGCGAGCGGTTCCCCAACTCGGTGCTGGAGGAGGCCCGGCGGGCCGCCCGTCCGGTAGGCAGTGCCGAGATAGCCGGCCGACTGGATTTGCGGACCCTGCGCATGGTGACCATCGACGGCGAAGATGCCAAGGACCTGGATGATGCCGTTTCAGTTGAGAAAACAGACAAGGGCTACCGGTTGGGCGTGCATATCGCTGACGTTTCCCATTATGTGAAAGAGGACAGCAAACTGGACAAAGAAGCCTGTGAGCGGGGTACCAGTGTTTACCTGGTGGACAAGGTTTTGCCGATGCTGCCGCAGGAACTTTCCAACGGGATATGCAGCCTTAACGCCCGTGAAGACCGATTGGCTATGAGCTGCATCATGGATATCGATCCATCCGGCAAGGTACTCAAATATGAAATCATGCCCTCGGTTATCCATGTCGAGGAACGTATGACCTATACCGCCGTCAACCTGATCCTGGATAAAAACGATGCTGAAACTATGGAGCGTTACCGGGACTTGATCCCGGATTTCCGCCTGATGAAAGAACTGGCCGATATCCTGCGCGCTGAGAGAAATGACCGGGGGGCCCTGGATTTCGATTTCCCCGAGCCCAAGGTAATTGTGGATGAAAACAGTTTTCCCCTAGATATAAAGGTGCGGGAAAGCGGGCCGGGTGAACTATTGATCGAAGATTTTATGATCAAGGCCAACGAAGTGGTAGCCGAGCATCTGCTTAAAAGACAGGCCCCGGCTCTTTACCGGGTGCATGAAAAGCCGGAAGGGGATTCCCTTAATCGGCTCAACAATGTTCTGGGGGTGTTCGGGTATAAATTGCCGGAAAATCGGATCAATCCCAAGGCGTTTCAAAAGATCTTGACAGCTATAAAAGGCAGCCCCGGGGAAAAGACCATTTCCCTGATGCTGCTGCGGTCGATGAAACACGCTCGTTATACCAATCAGGCACTGGGACACTTTGGCCTGGCATCGCAGTACTACTGCCATTTCACAAGCCCGATTCGCCGCTACCCGGACCTGATCGTACACCGCTCGCTGAAATTGCTGCTGGCCGGTGAACTGAAGGGTGAACGCCAAGCCAAATTGGAAAAGCGGATGGGATTTTACGGCGAACACTCTACGGTCCAGGAAATCAGAGCTGAGGAGGCCGAACGCGACCTGGTGGCCATCAAGAAATGCCAGTACATGGAGCAATTTATCGGTGAGGAATTCAACGCCGTCATTTCGTCGGTGATGGCCTTCGGATTCTTTGTGGAACTGCCCAATACGGTTGAAGGACTGGTGCACATATCCAGCATCCAGGATGATTATTATCAGTTCAATGACCGTAGCTATACCTTGGTAGGGCCACACAGCGGCCGCAAGTTTTCGATCGGCGACGAGGTACGGGTGGTCCTGGTCAAAGTGGACCTGGATGCAGTCAAGATCGACTTCGAACTTGCCCGGTAAACCGGGTTGGTCCCAGGAATTGCGACCGGTTTCGCGTTGACGGGCTGGAAGCACTCTTATATAATAGAGAAGCACTATTTAAACAAACCCTGGCTTGAGCGATGATCTCGCTCCGGAGCGAGGGTTTATTTATCGAGCTGCTCTCTGCCGACCAGGGCAGGGGGTTGACGGGGGAAGCAATGAAGAAGAAAAAAGGCCTTCCGGCCGCCGTGGAAAACCGGAAAGCCCGCCATGAATATCATATTGAAGATGTCTATGAAGCCGGGTTGGTGCTGGTCGGCACCGAGGTCAAGTCACTGCGGGCCGGCAAGGGTAATCTCCAGGATGCTTACGCGGCAGTGAAAGATGGGGAGGTATGGGTCTACAATTTCCATATCAGTCCCTATGAGCAGGGCCACCAGTTTAATCACGAACCCAAACGGCCTAAAAAACTGCTGCTGCACAAAACCGAGATCCGCCGTTTGCAGGCCCTGCAGAAGGAAAAAGGTTATGCCTTGATCCCGCTTAAGGTACTCTTTAAGCAGGGCAAAGCCAAAATGGATCTGGCCGTGGCCATAGGCAAGAAGCTCTACGATAAGCGGCAGGATATAGCCGAAAAATCTGCCCGCCGGGACATCGAAAGGGCTATGAAAGAAAAGGGCCGTGGTGATTGATCCTGAACGCAGATGATGCATAAAACCGCAAAATATGATATACTATGAAATGCGAGTGGATATACCGCTCCAATGATCTGGTACAATAAACCGTTTCGGCAGCCATTATTGTACTCCTTTTTTAAGGGGGCGCAATGGTTTCGACGGGGGATAAGATGGGTTGAGAAGCGAGCCGAGTTGTCGCCAGCTCGTTAAAAAGGTGAAAAAACTATAACTGCCGAAGATAACTTCGCACTAGCGGCTTAAGCCGCTCGTCCGGCCAGGTTTCCTAGCGGCCTGGTGCAGGGCGTCACTTAGTTAGGGTACCCTGAAGCCTTCTTTCTCGAGGGGCTTTCTGGGGAAAGCAATCGGGGATAGCCTAAGGAAGCCTGTTCGTGGGCGTCTGGTGGCGAAGCTCAAAACACGGACTGCGCTCGGAGATGCTCTTCTGGTCTTTCTTTCGGACGGGGGTTCGACTCCCCCCGCCTCCACCAGATTATCTACCATCTATTGATAAAATTAATTTTATCGGTAGGTGGTTTTTGTTTTGCCTAAAAAGCCGGTAATAGAGCCTTTTCTGCGTTTTAGACAGAGCGGCTTTTATCATTTTGCGGGTGGTATTTTGGCGATAACAATATAAACTTCTGATATTTTTCCATAGTGTTGTTAGGGGTAATCGTTGAAAGTTAGCAGGGGGTGTGCATTTTCAACGGGCAATCGTTGAAAGATTGGGCTAATCGTTAAAAAGTATCCACAGCATAGTAAAATATACCCCATAGAATGGACAGCAAAAAGTGTAGAGACCCGTCTTGTGGACAGGAAAAAAGGTTTGAGAAACATCGAATCCTTGAATGTGGACACAAAAAGGTTTAATCTGCATGGAAGCAATTTTATGGGGAGATAACAGATGAGCTGGAAGACATTCACGCCTGAAGAACTGGTGAAAATCAAACAGAGTCCATATGTAAAAAGTGCTACGGCGCACATGATCCGTTTCACTTCGGTGTTTAAAGAGGAGTTCTGGGAGCAAATAGGAAGAGGGAGGATGCCCACTGATATTATTAGAAGCATGGGGTTTGACCCGGAAGTGCTTGGCGAATCGCGTATTAGTGGTGTTGCTCAGCATGTTCGGGAACAGGCTGAAAGTGGGACAGGATTTCGCGATGTAAGGCAAACAATATTGCTGAATGAAGGACTTCACAAGCCATTGCTACCTTCTAAAGCACTATTACATATGCAGCATGAAATTGCTTACCTGAAGCAGGAGATGGAGTTTATAAAAAAATATCTTAGCGGACAGGGAGGCAAGGCGGAAATGCTCATCAAAGCCAGGGCAGACGTCAAGTTCAGAATCATCCAGGAAATGACCTCCCGAGACAACAACCTGCTCAACATTTCATGGCTGTGCAACATTGCCGGAGTTTCCCGGTCCGGTTATTATCGTTGGCTGGAGGCGGAAGATGCCAGGAATGCTCGCGAGGAAAAAGACCGAAGGGACTTCTCGCTGATTTTGGAGGCATACAACCACCGAGGCTACGCCAAAGCTGCGCGCAGTATTCACATGCGGCTGCTGCACCAAAACCCGGCCATAGTTATGAACATCAAGAAGATCCGGCGATTAATGAATAAATACAACCTGCAATGCCCGATTCGCAAGGCAAATCCGTACCGCCGCATGGCGAAAGCAATGAGGACAAGCAATGTGGCTCCCAATTTATTGAACCGCGAATTTCGCCAGCACGGAGCTAGGGCGGTACTCCTGACCGATATTACATATATTCCACGCAAAGGCAGCAAATTTAGCTATCTTTCCATGATTGTAGACGCATACACCAAGCAGATACTCTCCTATGTAGCGAGCGACTCTCTGGAATTGGACTTTGTTTTGGTAACAGTGAACCGGCTAATTGAGAATCACGGTGTTTCATTAAATACCGAAACCCTGATCCATTCAGATCAAGGCTGCCATTATACCAGCTACAAATTCATTGAAATCGTGAAAAACAACGAACTTCGTCAATCAATGTCCCGCAAAGCCAATTGCTGGGATAACGCCCCTCAGGAAAGCCTATTTGGCCATATGAAGGATGAGCTGGACCTCAGTGTGTGCGAAACGCACGAACAGATTGCGGCCGTTATCGATGACTGGATTGACTATTACAACAATGAACGCTACCAGGGGGATCTGGCGCGGCTGTCTCCCAATGAATACTACGAATACCTGCAGTCCGGGATCTACCCTTTGGCTATCAAGCCGCCCAAGTAAACCGACAGCTCGTAAGGAATGGGTGTATTGCAAATACCATACTTGGAGTAAGCCATAAACAATTGAACAATTTAAAATGTCCTTGACAGGGGGTACACATCAGCTTCATATAGGGATTTGTCTACTTATTATTGTTCGGAGGTAAAAAACAAAAGCTGTATTTGTGGTACTAATTTTATTGATAACGCGTTTTTTGGTGTTTGAGTGAGCAGATTAAATGTTTTTACCGTTTACCTAAAAAGTACTCACGATTGGTATTGTCCCATTTACCA
>CAZOZX010000056.1:0-13604 GCA_964584415.1 uncultured Syntrophomonas sp. | reverse complement strand
GAACGGCCCAGTTCCCCTCCGCGGGGATCCTCAACCTTGATCACTTCCGCGCCGAAATCGGCCAGGATCTGGGTGCACAGGGGACCGGGAAGATAGCGGGACAGGTCGAGGACTTTAATGCCCTCCAAAGGCAAACTCATACAATGTCCTCCTTTCCAATCCGTCTTTTATCATCAAAGCGAGATGCAGCCATGAATCAAAATACATGGTGGCGCTAAAGCGGTCTGATTTAACGAAGGGTTCATAGGCGGCCCGGTAATGGGCCGCCGTCGCCATTTATTCGATGATACTAAATGCCGGTCGGGCTAGCTCCCCCTTAGAATATTTGTCGCCCGGATAGATCCGGTGCCCAAATACAACCGGTTTGCCCATCACATCCATAGTGACCTTCTTCGGATCCATTGAAACCAGATTGCCCATTATCCAAGGCCCTTCATCAAGCTCCACCATGACAATTGTGTACGGGACCTCGTTCTCGCGACCCTCGGCGGCGATAAAGGAAGTCGTGAAAGTCACTATTTTGCCTTGGCCGCTCAGCTGGACAATTTCATGGTTGGTACCGGCGCATTCGGCGCAGACCATCATCGGCGGACAGGTTATATTACCGCAGTCGTTACACTTTAGACCCATCAATTTATCCTTCTTCATAGCCTTGCTGTATTCCCCAAAGGTCAATTTGTAATCCATCGCCAAAACCCTCCTTTACTGATTTGTTAAAATCATATTGATTAAAACTCCGTCCCCGCCCAGGGTATCAACCATGCCATATTTGGCTCCCTCTACCTGCCGGCCCTGTTCGGCCATATCGCCCCGCAGCTGACGGGCCACCTCGTACACCATCGAAACACCGGTAGAGCCAATAGGATGCCCTTTAGCTTTTAAGCCCCCGGATATATTGATGGGTATCTTGCCGCCGATCTTGGTCTCACCGTTCATCCAGGCCTCGCCGGATTTGCCGTATTCGAAAAACCCCAGCCCTTCCGACGCGATCATAGCCGCGATGCTGAAACAGTCGTGCAGCTCGCACAGGTCAATGTCCTCGGGGGTCAATCCCGCCATTTTGTATGACTGCTGGCTGGCCAATTCCCTCGCCCGGATACGAGGCAAGAATTTATACTGGGAACTCAGCTTCCCTGACGATGATTGGCCGATACCCGCAAAATAAACCGGCTTATCGGTCAGCTTTTTGGCCACCTCTTCCGATGCTATTACCACTGCTGCCGCCCCATCGGAAAAGGGACAGGCGTCATTAAGCTGGATGGGAGTGGAAACCATAAAACTTTTTAGTACATCCTCTTTAGTGATCATCTTGTGGATTTGGGCATTGGGATTTTTCATGGCGTATTCGTGGGATTGCACCGATACTGATGCCATCTGATCCTTGAGGATTTCCAGGGGAATATTGTATTTGCTGGAGTACAGGTGGGCCAAGAGCGCAAATACCGCCGGGAAGGTGAACCCAGCCGGAAATTCGTAGCGGGAATCTCCGAACATCGCGAAGGTGCGGGTAGCCAATCCAGTTCCCATAGCCGTGCACTTCTCCACCCCGCCCACCAGCATTATGTCATAATAACCGGAGGCTACCCACATGACCGCATCTCTCACTGCCATGCTTCCTGATGCGCAGGCGCCCTCAAACCGGCTCGCAGCAACATTGAAACAACCGATATCGTTGGCAAAAAAGGACTGCACCATGCCCTGCCCCTCTTCAAAATCCCCCAGAACGTTACCCACATTGATCGCCTGGATATCTTTCGGGGTGAGGTTAGCTTCCTGGATGGCATCCATCGCCACCTCTGACAGCATCTCCACCTGGGTCTTGGCGGCATTAAAACAGAATTGGGAATGCCCTGTTCCTATTACTGCTACTCTTCTCATTGTTTCTCCTCCTCCTTAATATTTGGTTAAGCTTGAGTCTATTTGGGAGCCAAACGGAGCGCCCCGTCCAGCCGGATAGTCTCCCCGTTCAACATGGGATTTTCAATGATCTGCTGCACCAGCATGGCAAATTCCTCGGGTTTGCCCAGCCGGGAGGGGAAAGGCACCATCTTGCCCAGGGCTTCCTGGATATTTTCCGCGAGTCCGGCCATCATCGGGGTTCTATAAAGCCCCGGCGCGATAGTGCAGATGCGGATCCCCACCTCAGAGAGATCGCGGGCTACCGGCAACGTCATGCCCACCAAGGCGGCTTTACTGGCTGCATATGCAGTCTGGCCGACCTGGCCGTCGAAGGCAGCAATAGAAGCAGTGTTGATCATTACCCCCCGGCCTTCTTCATCATTGGGTTCATTTTCAATCATCTTGGCAGCCGCCAGGCGCATCACGTTGAAAGGGCCGACGACATTGACTTCCAGGGTCTTTTTAAATAAACCCAGATCATGCGGACCTTTTTTGCTGGCCAGTTTAGCGCCCGGGGCAATGCCCGCGCAATTGACCGCAATATCGATCCGCTGGAATTGCTGCAGGGCAAAATCCATCGCCGCCTGAACCTGATCCGGATCGGTAATGTCTACCTTGCAAAAAGCGGCATTCTCCCCTATTTGCTTAGCTATGGACTGGCCTGCCTCTTCATTAAGATCCATTATTACCACCCGGGCACCGTGGTCGGCCAGGCGCCGGACGGCAGCTTCACCCAAACCGGATGCTCCCCCTGAAACCAAAGCGGTTTTTCCCTCAATCTTCATCCTCTTTCCTCTCCTTCCTGAATTAAAGTCCTAGGCCTCGACTTATAACCAGTTTCATGACTTCCGATGTTCCGGCGTAAATGGTCTGGATTCGGGCGTCAGTCCACATTCTTGATATTTCGTATTCCTTGCAGTAACCATAGCCTCCAAACAGCTGCAGGCATCGTGAGGCTACCCGGTTTTCCATTTCGCAGACCCAGTATTTGGCCATGCTTACCTCGTTGACTACGTTTTTATGAGCGATGTGCTGCAAGACCAGCTGGTCCATGAAACTCCGGCCTACCTGTATTTCACTGGCTATCTCAGCCAGGGTGAATTGGGTGTTCTGAAATTGGCTTAGGGGCTGGCCGAACAACACCCGGCTCTTGACATAGTCCAGGGTCAGCTCCAGGCAGCGTTCCGCCGAGGCTTGCGCAACCAGGGAAACCATGATTCTTTCCTGCTGCAGTTTTTGCATCAGACATTTGAAGCCATTGCCCTCGCCGCCCAGCATGTTGGCCGCCGGGACCCGGCAGTCTTCGAAAAACAACTCGGCGGTGTCCTGGGCATGCAATCCGACTTTGGGGATTTGTTTGCCTTTAACAAAACCGGGGGTCCCATCCTCGACTACAAAAAGGGTGATACCCTTGGTCCCAGCTTTGGTATCGGTTTTGGCCGCTACTATGATCAAGTCAGCCAGTACCCCGTTGGAGATGAATGTCTTGGAGCCATTGATGATATAATCATCGCCATCCTTGACCGCCTTGGTACGCATGGCTCCCAGGTCGGATCCGGCCCCGGGCTCGGTCATGGCTACCGCCAGGATTTTCTCGCCGCTGGCCACCCCGGGCAGCCACCGGGCCTTTTGTTCATCAGTACCATAGGTACCTATATAAGGGGCTACGATATCGCTGTGCAGCCAGGCGAACACTCCCCGGCAGCCCTGGCGGGCAATCTCTTCGGCCACGATCACCGAATAGAGAAAATCGGCCCCGGCTCCACCGTATTCTTCCGGCACCCATGGGGCGAGGAAGCCCAGTTCGCCCATCTTGGTGAAGATATCCCGGGAAACTATCTCTTTTTCTTCCCATTCCGCATAATGGGGAACCATTTCGGCAGCTACAAATTTGGCAAACGCTTCCTTGAACATTTTGTGCTCTTCGTTAAAGGGTAAAATCCTTTCCATAAGATCTCCTCCTTCATCTGCCGGGCATCCGGCATCACTGTTACGACTTCGGGAACAAGCTACCTTTCCTTGAATTGCGGACTTCTCTTTTCCAGGAAAGCCTTCATGCCTTCTTTCTGGTCCTCGGTACTGAAGCAGAGCCCAAAAATATCGGATTCTATAATCATGGCCCGGTCAATATCGGTTTGCATGCCATCGTTCAAGGCGGCTTTGCTGAAACGCACCGCCATCTGGCCTTTGGTAATTATGCGCCGCGCAATTCCGATCACGTGATCCATCAACTCTTCATGCGGGACCACTTCGTTTACCAATCCGATCCGAGCCGCTTCCTGGGCATTGATAGTGTCTCCGGTATAGAGAAGCTGCCGGGCCTTGTTCATGCCTATCAAGCGTGGCAATCGCTGGGTTCCGCCGAATCCGGCCGTCACCCCCAGCCCTACTTCCGGCTGCCCGAATTTGGCCCGATCAGAAGCGATACTGAAATCGCAGGCCATGGCCAGTTCACAGCCACCCCCCAGGCAAAAACCGTTGATCGCCGCAATGACTGGCTTGGGCAGGTTCTCCATCTTTCTCAGCACCCCCTGGCCAAAGCGGGCAAATCCCCGTGCTTCCAGGCCAGTCATTTCCTGCATGAAACCAATATCGCCCCCGGCTACAAAAGCTTTGTCCCCGGCCCCGGTCAGGATCATAACTTTGATTTCGTCATCAGCGCCTACCAGATCGATGACCTCAGAAATCTCTTCCACTGTTGTTCTGTCCAAAGCATTTAAATTCTGGGGCCGATTAATGGTTACAAAACCGATTCCCTCATCTTTCGTGAGGAGAATATTTTTGAATTCCATGAATATCTATCTCCTTCCCCACTGTTAACCTTTGGTTAAATCGCATTCCTGCGCTGTCAGTGACCATCCTGCCTATGCTTTGCCTGGAACGGCACCCCTCCTCCCCTTTTTCAACCAAGATGCTTATCTCAAGAGATGAATTTCTTTACCTTAGGTAATAGCAAGGTGTGTGCCATCGCAATAAAACCCAATTTACAGGCATTGTTAGGGCTTTCACAATCCCGGCCAAGGCAGTTTGGCAGTAGTCATTCAACTGGTCCGGCGCAATTTTGCCTCGCTCACCGGCATCCATGCCTTGGCACTCTTAATAGGTTTTGTGAACTCTGAAATATAGGGATTTTCTTTCTATTGGGGATAAATCAGATGTACTAATCGGCAGGCAATTTTGCGGCAGCGATGGGACATGTCTCGGCATTACTCCCATGAATTTTGCAGTGCAGACAAAAAAAAAGACCCTGTTGGGTCACAGAGGGTCAAAGAAGCTAGTTTAAAAGCAGACCGAACAAAAAAGGCTTAGAGCAAGGCAATCGGGAGATCCGTGATTGAGGCGTACATGAGGCACGTCGATTGAACGGGAATTCCGAATTACCGCAGCTATCAGCCTTTTTTGGCGGTCTGAGACCCTTCCGGGTCGTTGATTTTGATATGTGCAACTAAATTTGGCTGAAAAATGGCGGCGGGCTTACTTTTTATTCATCATCCTTGGGGAGTTCAGTGAAGGCAATTCCGTACTTGGCGGCCTTGCGTAAAACTGTGGAAGGATCTATTTCCAATCGCTTGGCCACCTCGCGGGTAGCCCGGTAACGGGTATAAGCATGGGCGATTATTTCCTTTTCCACGTATTCGACTGCCTCTTTGAGAGGTAGTACCCCCTCCACCGAGATCTGGGGATGTACGTCCTTGCGGGTGTAAGTCTGCAGATGCAAGGGCAGGTCTTCCCGGGTAAGCATATCCCGGGGTATAGTCACGACCAGCCTTTCGATAATGTTTTCCAGTTCCCGGACATTGCCGGGCCAATCATATTCCATCAGCACATCGATTACATCAGGGAACAATTCCTTATTCATATGGTATTTCTTGTTGAACACCCTGACAAAATGAGCGGCCAGCAGGGGAATCTCTTCCTTGCGTGCCCGCAGAGGCGGGACCTCTACCGGGATAACATTGAGACGATAATAAAGATCATCGCGGAATTGATTATTGGCCACCAGCTTATTTATATCCTGGTTGGTCGCTGCTATAATGCGTACATCCACCGGGATGGTCTTTTCTCCTCCCACCCGCATGACTTCCTTGCTCTGAATTACCCGCAGCAGATTGGACTGCAAATTAAATGGCAGCTCGCTGATCTCATCCAATAGTATGGTTCCCCCGTGGGCCAGTTCAAAGTAACCGGCCCGACCGCCCTTTTTAGCCCCGGTAAAAGCGCCGGGATCATAGCCAAATAATTCTGACTCCAACAGATTTTTGGCAATGGCTCCACAATTAATTTTGATAAATGGCCCATTTTTACGCGAGCTGTTGAGGTGGATGGTTTCGGCGATCAATTCTTTGCCGGTGCCTGATTCCCCGGTAATTAATACGGTGGAATCGACCTGGGCCAGGCGAATCACGCTGTCGAGGAGTTCTTTCATTACCCTCGAACCAGCGATCATTTTCGGAGCTCCTTCATATTGCATCTGCAAAGCCCGCAGTTCGGACTCATAATGCTTGCTCAACCCCTGGGCCTGCTCCAGTTGCTGTTTCAAAAGCATTAATTCAGTTATGTCACGGACATTGGAAACTACCCGGAAGATTTTGCCCTTGCGGTCAAATACCGGGGTTCCGGTGGTCAATGCCGTCCTCCCGGCGAGGGTGCGCTGCATAATGGTGACCGGCCGCCGTTCTCTCAGCACTATTCCACTGACCGATTCGGATACTATCCCCCGCTCCCGGACCAGGTCCTCAACGTTCCGGCCTACCATCTCCTTGCCGGGAACCCCGGTGAGTTTTTCAAAAGCCTCGTTGACCCGCAGGGTGATGCCCTCGCCATTGGTCAGGTAAAGTCCGTCATATGAGGATTCTATTATGGCATCCATCTCCCGGTTGAGCTCCTTGACATTCTCCAGTTCCCGCGATATGCTTTCCAATTCGGAAATATCCTGCAGGACCGCTACCGCCCCGATTAGCTGCCCATTTTCGATGATGGGGGTGCGGTTGGATATGAACAGGGAATTATTGAGGTTTATCTTCTGTACCGGCCGGCTGCAGCCGGTCTCCAGGATTTCCATCAAGCCACTGTTAGGTATGACCTGCATAATATTCATGCCCCGGACTTCGGCGCTCTTCAAATCCAGGAATTCTTCCGCCGCCCGGTTGAGCAGGTTAATCTTGCCCTCTTTATCAATGGATATGATCAGGTTGTGGGTGGAGTCCAGGATGGTCTGGAGTTCATTGGAAACATAATTGAAGGAATTAAAGTAAGTGCGGGCCAAGTCGGTGCGGGTAATCATTCCTACTACTCTATTTTGATCTATGACCGGCATGCGCCCGACGCTGGTCTTGATCAGGTCGCGGACCAGTTCCTCCGGATGACCTACGATCAGGGCTTGTTTCATTAACTCGTGCACCGGTGTGTTGGGCTCCCCGCCCTGGGCAAACACCCGTAAGATGTGACTTTTAGTCAGCATCCCCACCATTTGGCCGCACTCATCTATCACCGGCGCCCCGTCGATCTGGTGCTCCAGAAATATCTGGCTGGCCTCCTTGATTGTCTGTTCCGGGGTCAGAGTCACCAAGTTGGTGCTCATGATGTTACTTAATTTCACAATGATATCCTCATCAAGAATTAAGTCTGGGAGCATTGTTGATAGTATATCATAGATATATCGCTATATTAGCCATATTTTTCACTTGATCATTCCCAGGCTGCGATAGGTAGCAGTGTCAGCGATACCGGTCGGTTCCAGACCGTGCCAGGCTTGATAATACTTCACCGCCAATTCCGTCATGGCCCCATATCGACCATCCGCAATATCAAATATTATCCCTTTCTCTTTAAGCCGGTTCTGAAGATACACCACATTTTGGCCCGAGGATTTTATTTTCAGGGTTGCGCCTCCGAAATTGCGGGGAAATATCTGACCGTTTTCCACTATCTTGACCCGGGTTCCCATGGGGACCAGAGGGAACAAAGCTTCCACATCCTTGTTGCGCATGCGGATGCAGCCGTGAGACTGGGAATAGCCAATCGAACCCGGTTTATTGGTGCCGTGAATCCCGAATACTCCCCACGGTACATTGAGTCCCATCCAGCGGGTTCCGAAACCATTGCCCCAGTTATAAGCTTTGTGAACCACCTTCCATTCCCCCAAAGGCGTCGGGGTGGAACTTTTCCCAACCCCGACCGGGTATTGGCGGATGGGTTCCTTATCCGAGTATAGAGTCAGGGAATGCTTGGTCACATCAATTACTATGCTGATACGAGGCTTATTTTCGCCCTGGGTAGTAACCGGTTCGGCCGCCTCGGGCAGCAAAAGGCTTTCCCAGTCGACTTGAGCCACCTGGCCAGTAACTGGCAGATTGTTGGCAACCTGATACATTTCTACAATCTGGCTGGTGGCCTGGTCATATACACCGGTGGTTTCAATCTCGTACCCTAATTCCTTCAAGCGGGCCTGCAGCATCCAAACCGCTTCACCGTGAAGCTGATCAGCGGCCAGGTAAAGGGTGGGAAAGTCAGTGCGATCGACCGTTGTTTGCGGCGGTAATTCCTCACATAATACTAACTTGGCGGGCAGCAACCAGCTCGCCATTATCACCAGGACCATCCAAATAAATAATCGATTCTTCAGGACAACCATCCTCTCCCGCAAGTCCTGCGCCGGGTTTATAGCCACAGGGTTTTGCGTTGTATTAGTCATGACAGCTAAATGAGTATCAACTAAAAATGTCTTTCCAAATAGATATGCCTTTGGGCTAAACGCGATTACTTATTTGTCGAACGCCCGAGAAGAGTCCGCTGGGAATGACAGCACAATCGTACTTTCGCCTCCACTTTCCGACCACTTTTTTCTGATATAAACTGCTTCAGATCCTTAATATTGGCAAGAATATTAGCAGAGGCATTTCATCCCAATGCGTTTATCTTCAATAATAATAGGTTAGAGAACAGCTAAAGTAGACCATCATCCAGACAAAGGCACACCCATGTAGAATAGACAGGCAGCTCGATGTTAGTGGAACTGGGATGAGAATAGGTCTATAATGTTTAGAAATAAAATGGGAACAACAAGGGAGGCCTAATGTTGTATATTGAAAGGCGTTTTTTCACCAACGGGAGAGGCGATACTATAATCGGCCTGCTGATTATTCTGCTGATAACCTTTATGGTTCCCCGGCAATTGGGTTTAATATGGTTGTCGCGGCTGGCCGGACAGGGTCTGGCTTTTGCCATTGTTCCCTATTTTGTGCTTCATTACACCGTCAAGTCCCTGCAGAAATATAATCAGATACTAGTATACTCGCTGGCCTATGTGCTGACTTTTCTCGTGCTGGCACTCGTAAGCATATATTAAAATCATCCGCCCCAGGCAGACTCGTTTATGGGCCGCCTGGTGCTTTTTATTGACCGTTTAGCGGGAAAAACCGGATGGCGGCCTTACCCTCAATCAGGCACCCGTATTACACTATTCACGAAAGATCGATTTCATAAAGTTAACCTATATCCATTTTTGCGCAGCCAAGAGCGGTGGGCTTGATAATCCGGCATGACCGCTCCCACCGTATCCCAGAAGTGGCGCGAATGGTTGGGATGAATCAGGTGGCACAGCTCATGTACCACCAGATAATCTACTATAACCGCTGGCGCCATCATCGCCCGCCAGTTAAAATTGAGATTGCCCTTGGAACTGCAGCTTCCCCACCGGGTTTTCTGTTCCCGGATGGTAATCCTATTGGGCGATACCTTAATCCGCTCCCCGAACTGCTCGACCCGTTTGCCAAAATACCATTCGGCCATGGAGCGATACCACGTTTCCAGGGCATCCTTAACCATACCGGGCTCGGCGTCAGGGATCTCGATATTCAACCTGTCCCCATAAAGGTCAACTTTAGGCCGGACTCGTTTCGGGTTAATCTCTATATACAGCGGGTATTCCCGGCCCAGGTACCAAAATATCTCGCCCGCGGCAAACTCCTTGTTGATCCGGCTGGCCTTGGCCAGTTCAATTTGGTTCAACTTGCCGGTTATCCAGGGGGCCTTGCTTCCCACCCAATCCTGGATGGTCTTTGAGGGAGTCCCCTTGGGAACCGCCACCCGCACCTCCCCGCTGGGATCGATGGTGATCGCCATGGTCTTGCGGCGGCTGTAGGTGACTTCATATTCGATCAGGGTATTGCAGTATTTTATCGAGGTCCGCATTCTCTGCTCCCTACTATATTAATCAAATTGATGTTCAAAATATAACTGGTGGGCCGCCAACAGCAGTCGCTGAGCTGACGCCGTGCGCAGGTAATCAGGATTCAAGTCACCCAACCGGACCCGATCGAGTCCATCCGCATCTTTAAAGGCATCATACAGCCTTAAAGTCCGCTCAACATCGCCGAGGTTGTAGCGGTCTAACTTCTGGTAGGCGCACCGGTCAGGAATGGCGTGATTCTCTACTATAAACCTTAATGTCTCCCGGTCCTGGTGGTCATCCAGGGCCAGTAAATTTTCCTTAACTATCCGGGTATAACTGGCCAGTCCATGACCGGGATCGTAACCGTCATTTTCCCGGCCGATATCATGAAAAACCGCTGCCAAACTCAGCAGGTGGGCATCGGCCTGGCTGTATCTTTCCAGGTAGGCCAGCAGCAGACTGAGCATTAAAACCCTTCGGGTATGCCCGATAGCATGAATTCCTTCCGGATTATGAAACCAACCACGCTCAATCTGCCCGGTATAGTAATGGAAGCGCTCAGGTATTCCTGCGCTGGCTAAGTCGTCAAATTGGCGCAAATCGATGAAATCCCGTTTGGTTATCCGCAGCGGAGAACCTGCCTGGACCTGCACTTCCTTCACCGTACGGCGATAATCATAAGCAATGATATTATCAGTATGTACCCGACCCTGGAATATGGCGGCTACCGGCTCAAATCCCATCGCCTTTATTATCGCCCGGTTAATATCGATCGTCCAGCGAACCGCTTGTTCCGGCAGCAAGTCACCATCCTGGCCGTAATATATGCATACGAAACCATCCTTATCAGCAGGTGGACGTTCACTGGTAACCCCCCGGTATTGGTAAGCCTGCTGGGCAAATTCGGGTGGGAATATATCGTGGGCATCAGGATTAAAGCGCCATAACCGCTCAAACAGGCGGAACTTCTCATGGTCAGGAATGAAGTTGAAGGCTTCCATAAAAACCTCCGGGGCAATGCGCGGATCAATTAAGCCCAGGAAATGATCGAAATCCCTCCTGGCTAAACTGTCTTTGATCTCCCGCTCCATTCGGTTTATGAGAATCTTACAGGACTCGATCCTGCCTTCCAGGCTGTCGAAACCCAACAGCAGCGCTCCGCTGTAATAATAATAGGGCGAACCTGGATCAGCCGGATCATAGTAAAAATCCCCGGCCTTTAATCCGGAATCGTTTATATGGTTTATGCAGGCTTCCAGATGCAGCCCGGCTGGTTTTAACGGGCTGTCCGTTAAAGCGGTAATGGGCAGCAGAGAATTTCTTTCTATAAAATTAACCTTGTTTTGGTGCATCCAGACCATCCTAAAACATTGTTTTTATACTGGTATTATCCGGTCGCTGAGTATATAACCATAAATTTCTTTGATGTCGGTTTTATGATTGGGTTTGATCCTGCAGATCCCTGGCTATGTTTGCCGCCCGGCAAAGCAGAAATCCCATTAACATCCCGCTCTGTAACTGCAGGGTATTGCTTCTCTTCCCTTTGCCAAGCTTTTGTATCAGAGTCGCTTCACCATGGGCATCGCAGATTGTACCCAGTTTATCCTGCAGCTCTTTCAGCTCCGGCAGCAGGGCACGGTATTTCCTGCCTAAAACCGGCTCCAGCGCCTGGACTGCATAACGCAGCTTTTTAGTTCTAATCCTGAGAGGATGCAGAACCAAGATGTCATTATAGTCAACTGTTCTAAGGGTCTTATCGATATTTCTCACCCATTTTTTCAGCCGTTGATCCATAAACTGCTTCAGCGGCTTATTCGAATCAGGGTGCTGCAGCCATGACCTTTCCTCGAAAAAGCTCCATACCCTAAGCAATTCGGGCGTGTTCCCGCCTGCCGAGATGTGTTGATAAACAGGATTTAGTTCCTTAGCCCGCTCCGCCTTCAGCAGCTGTTCCAAACTCCTGGAACCAGCCAAAATGTTAGGATAAGACAGTTGCAGCGACTGCCATTCACTCAATAAAACGTCCATTTCCCTGATAGGGCCCAGCTGGCCGCTCATTTCCCCTAGCCGAGCCATCACCTGGTTATATTCTTCCTGGTCCAGAAGGGGTTTGAAAAACGATAAAAGTGAACGTAATTGCCGGATCCTGACCCGGATCTGGTGGATCGATTCCGGATCATCGGGGGCGGCTGTCAACACATCCTGCCCGGCCAATATCTGTTGGAGATAATAGGTGAACATAGCCAGCATCACCTCGCCCACCGGACTATCCTTATCGAATTTCGATAGGGTGGCTGATTCGCTGATAGGAATGCCTAATAACTCCAGACCCCGGGCAAATTTGCTTTTCTCCTCTACCCGCAGCGGATACCGGGCAGCTAACTGCGCCCCTAATTTTAGGAGGTCAGCAGGCTGGCCTTTCATCAATTCCAGTTCTACCTCACAAATGGGCAGACTCCCATCCCCAGTGGTAATCTGACCTTTATCCACCGCCAACTCAACCTGGCTGCCGTTATCGTTATGCAGATCAGCGGTCATCCGCTGAAAATCACTGGTAAAGATGGGCAGCAGGTCACGGTTGCCGATAATCCCAGCTAGTTTATTATATTCTGGTTCATCCATAACCTGCGCGAAGGCCTCAATATGCGGTTTGTCATCGGGAATGCTGACATTCCACTCCCGGCGGATGCTCAATCCCCCCTGCTGAGCGCCCAGGCCCTTGATGGTAGCGTTATAGCCCTTGGCTGTCTTGCGTACTCTAAAGGAAAGCTGGTTCTGATAAAGGTCGCGATCGGCGGTATCGAAATAGGTATTGGTATAATTATCGATCCTGGACTTCCCCACCTGGATTGAACTAAATAAGTGTTGATCAATTATTATTGATGAATAGTCTGCCTCATTAATTAAGGCCAGTTTCAATTCAATTTCCTGTGGTTCTGACAATCTCCCCACCTCCCATATCCATCCGTTTTTATTTTAACCCGAACTGCAGTCACAGACAAACTATGCCTATTACCGGCCTTTAGCAACTGAATCACAATTTTGTCGAAACCAGAGGATAATTTCCTTATTAATCCAACATATTATCAGTTGACAAGGATTGACTACCCATTTTATAATAGCAGAGGAAAAATACCTTTTAAGTGAAATTGGTAACAAATTAATAGGGTGGATTAAAGGGAAACCGGTATGGTTGCTCGATAAAATACCAGTATTTTTGAATTTAGGGGCGGCCTAAATCTAAAAATATTGGTATTTTCTTTTAATAGACGTAATATCATTATAGATTGCACTGACAGACTGCATAATAATTGGGGGGGAGCCAGTTTTATGTCATCGGTAGTGAAACTCGAGGATTTCGAAAAATTCAATGACCGGAAGCGGAAGAAATTGCAGCATGAATTAAAAATCTACATGGAGAAATACTTCAAAGCCAAGCTGGGCAAGGGGGTTGATCATACCCGGATCATGATCTGGGAAGACACCCTTATAATTCGCGGCGAAGGATTTCTGACCGAACCAGAAAAATACA
>CAZOZX010000055.1:0-13680 GCA_964584415.1 uncultured Syntrophomonas sp. | reverse complement strand
CGTCAATAGAAGCGGCAAAAGCGCTTCCTTATACTTTATGGTTCCGCAGATATTGCCGCCTAATGTAATTTTATTCTGAATAGTGTGATCCGCCACCCGGGCTCCCGCCTGGGCAAGCAGGGGAAAAAGATTACTTTCGTGTAACTGGGTAAGGGTCACACCCGCACCGGTTACCAGCTTGCCATCGGCAAATCCCAACTCGTAACATTCTGGAATATCCTTGACATCAATTACCGCCCCAAACTGCAGATTGTTCATGCGGGCCATGCTGATTATTTCAGTTCCTCCGCCGTAATAAATTGGGTTCTTACTGGCAGCGTCAAGTTGAGTAAATATATCGACGGCATCATTGATGGATAAAGGATGGTGGTATTCAAAATCAAAGGGGATCACTGCAATACACCCCGCTTTTGCCAGATATGCTCAGGTAATACCGGGACTTGGTCAAACTCAACCTGGGCCGCCCTGCTCAGGGCATTAACCAGTGCCGCATATATTCCAATAATCCCATGCTCTCCTATACCCCGGGCCCCAAAAGGCGATCCCTCATGCGGGGTCTCTACCCAATCAACCAGATATTCCGGTTGCTCTCCCATCCTTAAAACTTTGTAGGTTCTTAGACTAGTGTTCTGCAGCGCCTGCTGTTGATCATATATAAAATACTCCCGGCTTCCCAAGCCCAATCCCATCCCCATCGCGCCCATTACCAACCCTTTGGCACTGCTGGGATTGAGCACCTTACCGGCATCCAGCACTGTAACTGCTTTCAATATCTTGTAACTATAATCGTTTAGGTTTAATTCAACTTCCACCGCCTGAGCTCCAGGCGTCCAATAGGGACCAGTTCGGCCCTGGCCGGTCTCTTCATTCAACGGCGACAGTTTGGGCATAACATAGGTGCCCCGCCCTATTACCTGACTGCCGACTGAATTGCCGTCGGGATATTTATAACCATGAACAATGTCATCCAGGTTAATATAGATGCTTGGGTCGTCTTTATAATAGGCTCGTTCCCGGCCAAGGGCTATATCCTCCGGCGAACACTGCATGGCCATAGCCGCCAGGCTCAATATCTGGCGGAGAGCGTCGTTAGCTGCTTCCTCTACTGCCCTTCCTACCATGAAGGTGGTCATGCTGGCCACCGTTTTCCAGTGATGAGGACTGGTGCGGGTATTGACTTCCATTTCCACATGTACCTTGTATATATCTAAACTTAATTTTTCTGCCAGGATTTGAGCCAGGGTGGTCTTGGTCGAAGGTCCGATTTCCACTGCCCCTACATTAAGGTTGACGCTGGCATCGGAATTGAAGGATATTATAGCCGCGGCGATAGCATCGGTCGGCGAGTTGGATGTCTTCCAGAAACAAGCCATGCCTTTGGCCTTGATAATATTATTGCCCAGATCAATTCGGGTTCCTTCCTCCCAGTTGATTAGTGTGGCCACCTTGTTAACGCATTCTTTTACATTACCCAGAATACTGGGAGTCATGAGAACCTGGGTTGGGGCAGTCTGGCCGGCCGTTATCAGGTTTTTCCGGCGTAACTCCATGGGATCCATTTTGAGAGCATTAGCCAATTTGTCCATAGTACGTTCAACTGCGAAAGTATAGGAAGAATGCCCAAAGCCACGGAACGAAGTAGCATAAGTATGGTTGGTATACAGGCAATAACTGTCGCACCAAACATTATCAAGCTTATAGGGACCAGTGCAATTTACGCTCATCGAGTCGGTCATCCTGGGACCGGTATCGGCATAGGCACCTGTATCCACCATGAAAGTATATTGGCCGGCTTTCAGCACCCCTTGTTTGTCAGCCCCCAGCTTGATGCTTGCCTCCAAGCCCAGTTTACCGGGTGAGCTGCTTATATCCTGCTCCCTGGTATTGCTGATAGATACTGCCTGCCCGCCCATGGCCATTGAAGCCATTACGGCCAGATATTCCAGGTTAACTGATGCTTTTCCGCCATATGCCCCACCCACCAAGGGAACGTGGACTATGATTTTGCCCAGTTCCACCCCGAAATGATCACTAATTAGCTTGCGTATACTGAAAGGCGTCTGGGAACTGGAGTGAATAATTATCTGGCCGTCGGGAAGTATTTCTGCCCTGGCATTACGGGTCTCCATGGCAATATGATCGGCTAGTGGTAATGAATAACTAGCTTCAATTATTATTTCGCTATCTCTCCACCCCTTATCCATATCTCCTTTTCGGATCTGCCTTTTATGCACAATGTTAGTATTAGCCACCGGGTAGACTTCCGGGATTACATGCTTATATTTATCAAGATCCTCATGTACCAATGGGGCACCCGGTTGCACAGCAGCTGAAGGGCCGTCCACTGCCGCCAATGCCTCATATTCGACCCTCACCCGGGTTGCTGCCGCGCTGGCCTCTGCTTCACTGGCTGCAATCACCAAAGCCACTGGCTCTCCATAATATCGTACCTTGCCAACTGCCAAGGGAGGACGATCCTCTATTACCGAACCGGTCAAAAATCCATAATAGCCACCAGTCAAAACCTTCCTGACTCCCGGCATATCAACGACCGCACTGTAATCAACGCTCTTAATATATGCATGGGCACAGGTACTGCATACTAAAATCCCATGTAAAAGACCAGGGAATGAACTGTCGGAATTATATTTGGCCCGGCCGCTGACTTTATCCGCGGCATCCTTGCGTACCACATTTTGGCCAATCAAGGTAGAACTCATACCACAGACCCCTTTTAGGCTCAGGTTTCCTTGTATGTATGATTCCATCCGCCTTCCTTTATTATGCAAATTCATGCCGCTGTGAAAACACCTGTTAACACAAAAAAGCCGCCTTATTGGCGGCAATATTCATTGAGCGCTGCTAAACTACCTAAGCTTATTGATTGGCTGATTCTGCTGGTCAGCGTCCAGAATCTGATAAATCTCGAATACCAAATGATTCTGATTTTGGGATGCAAAGATTTGGATGGGATTGTCACAGGTATTCCGGAACTGGTAGTCCCAACCTGCACTGCGGGCAACGGCGGTGTCCTGCCCCAGTTCGGCATAGGCAACGGGTTTGGAATGGTGATGTCTTTCCACTGCGCTAAGGCGGGCATTTTGAACGGCAAAGTTCAGGGCGGTGGCCGTTCTGCAGATACCGCCGCCTATATCAGGCATCCATTGCGGTCCGGCTTCGGTGTTATACAAAGTCAGACCTTCCACA
Organism: uncultured Syntrophomonas sp.; assembly: GCA_964584415.1. GTDB lineage: Bacteria > Bacillota > Syntrophomonadia > Syntrophomonadales > Syntrophomonadaceae > PHAA01. The sequence continues at coordinate 10,473 of CAZOZX010000055.1, read as the reverse complement.
AAACCATTTTCGGCTGAGGGTACGACATGTTGGTAAAATGAAAAGACTTCCCCGGGCATCAGCACTGTTCCATTGATTTGTTCTGCTGCTCGGGCCGCATTTTTCCCTCCCCCATCGGAGACTGAATTCAGCACCTGGCCTTTCCCTATTAACATGGGGAAACGCAGCTTGTAAAGTTCGGCTTCAACTGCCGAATACATACAACCGGTGAGTTTTTGGTCGTACCAAACCAGTGAGGGTGACCTGGTCCCGGTATTGGGTGACCAGTAATAGGCGAGCTCCGAGGGAACGAAATCCGGTTGGGTATCAGCATTCACAATCAGGTATGGTCTGCGTTCAGCAGGTATAAGCATTATATCGGAAATCAGCTGCCGGCAGGAGGAGTCAATAAACAAGGCCGGTTTGGCTTGAATGTCCAGGCTTTTATTATTGATCTTCAAATATTGTCCGACTATGGATATCTCGGTGGCCGCAACCGCATTGGCCTGCGCAGTTTGCACAGCCACTCTCACTCTGTAGGGAGAAAGAGTAAACAGCAAACCCGCCGCCAATATAGCTATAGTCAGATAAACCTCTTTGCGAGTAACCTTAGTAACAAACATACGAATTCATTCTCTCTCCAATATAAAATAAAAAACCCGCCTGGTTTATATTACGCCAAGCAGGTATTATTCAAAATATCTGCTCCTGGCAACCCGGCTATCATAACCTTACGGTTTTAGACCCGTGGCTTTGCGTCCCCGCCTTTCGACGAGTTTGCCCTTATCAAGAGTATCCTTATCCTCCAATAATATACAATTCAATCCGAAATGTAAAGCAGGTATTTATCCTACAAATACCCTTTTTAACATCTCGATTTTAATCCAATACATCTTTATATTCGTCATTGCTGTACATCACATCCCTGGCAAAGGAACAGAGTGGGATTATTTTTTTATGTTCCCGGCGGGCATATTCAACTACTTTGTTGACCAGCTCCAGCCCGACACCTTTATTCTCCAGCGATTTACATACATAAGTATGATTAATGACTAAATGATTTTTACCCCTCTGGATAAAAGTAATCTCGGCTTGGACGTCCAGTATGTTCTCGCCAATATAGAATTGGTTGGGAGCCGCTTGGATATTCTCCAATCTAATTTCACTCCTTGCCCCAATTGTATTTAACCCCTGGTTTGGATACTAATCATTGACCAGTTACAATCCAACAACTAATGCAGCCAGGGAATCTCCGCTTAGACGATAAATAGTCCATTCGCCCATAGCCTGTGACCCCATGGAAAGATAGAAATCTATGCTGGGCTGGTTCCAATCCAAACACGCCCATTCCAAGCGGCCGCACCCTCTATCTAAAGTCAGTTTGGCTATATACTGGAAGAAGGCCTTGCCAAAACCCAGTCCCCTATATTCGGGTTTGATGTATAAATCCTCTATGTAAATTCCGGCCCGACCTAAAAAAGTAGAGAAATTATGGAAAAATAAGGCGTAACCTACCGTTACCCCCTCACATTCTCCCATCAGCACCTCGGCTTTTTCCTTTGCAAACAGCCATTCGTTTAGTATTTCTTCGGTAGCTGAAACCTCTGCCAGCAGGTTCTCATAACGAGCCAGGTCTTGGATCAGTTCGAGGATCGCGGGGACATCGCCCGGCTCTGCTTTACGTATGTTTAATTTCTTTCCCATTATTGCCTCCCCATTTACAATAATCAATCATTTACTGATCACTTGGCCAAAAAGACCTTAAAATTTTTTCCATGGTTTGAGAATCCTTGATCTTGATTCGTTCCTGCCAGTGTTTGGGGTACAGCTTCTTATAATCCCGGCGGCTGTACCTTTCATCAACCAACAAGATGGCTCCCCGGTCATCCTCTGACCGTATTACCCGGCCGGCAGCCTGCAGGACTTTATTCATTCCCGGGTACATATAGGCATATTCGTAACCCATGCCGTTCTTTTGGCTGAAATAATCCTTGATTATATCTTGTTGATAACTCAATTGCGGCAGCCCCACACTTACTACCGCCGCGCCAATCAGCCGGTTACCTTTAAGATCTATCCCTTCGGAAAATATTCCCCCCAGTACGCAAAAAGACACATGGGTTTTTTCCGGATTCTCGTTAAATCCTAATAGAAATTCTTCCCGTTCTGGTTCGGACATCATAGATCCCTGCATTACTACACTGATTTCCGGGTAGGCCCCAACGAAATCCTCGTAAACATCATACATATACTTATACGACGGAAAATAAATAATATAATTCCCTTTCTGCTGCGATACAAAGGAGCCAATCAGACGAACTACCCCTTCCCTGCTGAACTCCCGATTCTTATACTTGGTTGAAATCTGGTCGGCAATCATAATACAGAGGTTATCCCGGTCAAAGGGGGAATCGAGAGATAATAATTTATCCTCCGGGTTGCCGCCCAATATCTCGCGAAAATACATCAAGGGGGTTAGGGTCGCTGAGAACATTATAGCCGAATTCGCTCGTTTAAAAGCTTCACTAAGAAGGCAAGACGGATCCAGACAGAACAAGCGAACCATAACATCTTCCCGATCGGCTTCTACCAGGGTTACGTAGCGCTCATCATAAAACTCGGCTACGGTCATGAATCCCAGGCAATCAAAGTATAGCTGCAGAAATATATTGTCTTCACCTAATTCGCGATCTTCTTTTAGCATCAATTCACAGGTGGCAATGAATTTATTGACCATATCTATTAATTCATCTGGTTTAGGTGCAGTAAAACATCCCTGCCCATCGCCTTGCTTGCGCAAATCGATCATAAAGCGGTTAATGCCGTTCAGAATTTTGTCCAACGCTTTTTTACGGCCTTTGTAATCTTTTTTTATTTTATAAAAATTGCTCTTAAACAGCTGGGCCGAAAACATTTCCCGAGACCGGTCCACTAGATTGTGGGCCTCATCGATAAGAAAAATATATTCCCTGCTGCCCTCTCCAAAGAAACGGCGCAAATAAACCCTGGGATCAAAAACGTAGTTGTAGTCACAAATCACGCAATCGGCCAATAGCGAAAGATCCAGGGAGAATTCAAACGGGCAGACCCGGTGTTGGCGGGCATAACTCTCGATGGTGGTCCGGGAAAGATCATCACAGCTGGTTATAGTGTCCAGGATTGCTTCATTGATGCGATCATAATGCCCCTTGGCGTACTCGCAGTAGTCGGGATTACAGACAGCTTTTTCACAGAAACACAGCTTTTCCTTGGCGGTAAGAGTCAAAGTTTTCATTTTAAGCCCGTGGCTGCGCATTTTCTCAAAGGCCTCTTCTGCTGCCTGGCGGGTTATGGTCTTGGCGGTCAGGTAAAATATCTTTGCACTTCTACCCTCTCCGATAGCCTTAATGGAGGGAAACAGAACCGAGACGGTTTTGCCGATGCCGGTAGGGGCCTGGGCAAACAGCTTCTCCTTACGGGCTATGGCTCGGTAAGCAGCCACCGCCAGTTCTCTCTGCCCTTTACGATAATATGGATAGGGAAATTCGATACTTTTTATGGACGAGTCCCTGGTGAGCTGCCATTTAGTCGTGAATTCTGACCAAGCAGAATATTTTTCGATCAGCAATCCAACGAAATTTTGCAGTTCGTCGAATCCGAATTCAAGCGCAAACCTTTTAGATTCATGGTTATCAAGATTAAAATAGGTCAACTGTACCGATATCTCAGTGAGTTGTTTCTGTAGAGCGTAAATATAAGCGTAGCATTTGGCCTGGGCCCAATGGGTGGGATTGGATTCTTCATCAATCAGATTCAGAGGCAGAAGGGTGGTTTTTATCTCTTCAATGACAAACTTGCCCTCCCGGCTAAAGATACCATCAGCCCGGCCTTCCAGGGTGTAACTAATCCCTTCGTATAAATAATCCCCGGACAGTGCCACCTCACTTTTATAATCGTCAAATAAATCACGGTTATTTTTCTGCAGGACACGATGCGCTTTGGCCCCTTCCGCCATGATATCCCGGGAGACAAAACGACTATCAATATCCCCGCTGCGCATTATTAGTTCAACCAGTTGTCTGATTGCCAGCCTGATCATGAATCATTCCCCAAACCAATTGTTAGTTCACCTACGCGGCCAATTGCATAATACCATAACCATCCAGAGATAAGGTATTATAGTTACTTCGTTTATGGCAATCAACTATGTTTCTGCGCCAGTTAGTGCACACTAACTATGGAACACTCCTTCAAACGGAAATTTAACACTCTATCAATAAACCAATCATATATATAACTTTTTTACACATTGGGATAAATATCAATACAGATATTTTATATAAGCTGATTCTAAACTGAATTTAGTGGATATTGACAGATAATTATTAAGAAGGGTCGGATCTGCGATGATTAGCCAGGTGGTTCGGTGGGTGTTTGGCCGGAAAATGGAGACCAGTCGCCTCGAGGAAGAAAAACTAAGCGTATTTTGGGGTATGCCCATTTTATCAAGTGACGCTATTTCTTCAGTTGCTTATGCGGTGGAAGAAATTTTGCTGGTTTTAATCCCTGTGCTTGGGGCTGTCTCTTTCATATGGATGCCTCGCATAGCTGGCATCATTATTGTGCTGATGGTGATCTTAATTACCTCCTATCGACAGGTGGTGGATGCCTATCCACGCGGCGGCGGAGCCTATATGGTTGCCAAAGAAAATTTAAGTCCTCTGGCGGGCCTAGTGGCTGGGGCTTCGTTATGTGTGGATTATACTCTGACCGTAGCGGTGAGTATTTGTGCCGGGGTTGCTGCCATTACTTCAGCTGTACCCAGCTTTTATCCCTATCGGGTGGAAATCAGTGTGGCTCTTATCCTGTTGTTACTTATAGGCAATGTTCGAGGTATCCGGGAGTCGGCTCGAATCTTCAGTTTGCCTACCTATGCCTTTATTATTGCTATTTTGGCCTTGATTGTAGCTGGCCTGTCGGAAAGTGCACATGGAATCGCAGTGGTTAGTTCACCTATTCCGATCAATGAGCCACTGGCCTGGACAACCCAAGCCTTATTGATTTTCGTACTGCTGAGATCTTTCGCGTCCGGCTGCAGTGCAGTGACCGGGATTGAGGCAATAAGTAATGCAGTGCCTAACTTTAAAGAACCTGCCAGCAAAAACGCTAAAATCGTTTATATAATGTTGGCTGTGTCCATATTTGTTTGTTTTGGCGGGGTAGCCTACCTGGCTTATTTATTTAAGGCTGTTCCCGATCCTCGGCAAACGGTTATTGCCCAGTTGAGCCTCAATATATTCGGCCCGGGAGCTATGTTCTATTTTATTCAGGCCACTACCGCTATGATCCTGGCCATGGCTGCCAATACCGCTTTTGCTGGTTTTCCGACTTTGCTGTCGATTATCGCTCAGGATGGATATGCTCCGCGCCAAATGGCTCTGCGCGGCCACCGGCTCAACTTCAATAACGGCATAACCATCCTGACTATCCTGGCCATTATATTGGTTATAGTATTTAAGGCCGATACCCATTTGCTTATCGGCTTATACGCAATTGGTGTTTTTACATCGTTCACCTTGTCCCAAACCGGGATGCTGGTCCACTGGCGGCGCCTCAAAACGCCCGGTTGGCATTACAAGGCCTTTATTAACGGTCTGGGGGCCATAACTACTTTTATAGCTGCGGCGATTATTGGGGTAACCAAATTTACTGAGGGAGCCTGGATCGTCTTTGTCGTGGTTCCGATTATGATCGCGGTTATGCTGAAAATTAAGCGACATTACCAGTCGGTCGCCGAACAATTAGATATCCCTAATGAAGCTTTGGGGCAAATACAATTAACCGCTGCTTATGCTCACCATGTAATAGTGCCAATTGATAGTCTTAATGCTATGGTGGTCAAAGCCCTGCGTTACGCTCGTACTCTAACCGATAATGTAGTTGCCTTTCATGTCGAGCCTTATGAAGGAGAAGCGGATAAACTGATAAGAAAGTGGGCCATGATGACCACCGATATTCCCCTAGTGGTCAAACAGTCGCCTTATCGCGAGGTAATCGGTCCATTAAAGGAATATATAGATTCGGAGGAACATGCCTCCCAGCCGGGAGATGTTATCACTGTCCTCCTGCCCCAGTTTTTCGTAGCCAAATGGTGGCAAATGAGTCTCCACAATAACACCAGTTTATTTATCGCTAATGCATTATTCAGTAAGCGCAACGTGGTGGTTTCGATTCTGCCCTTCTATTTATCGGATGTTACTCTTTATAAAAACAAGGTGATAAATATCAAAAACGGAGGACTGCATGGCAATATACCACCCCAGCATGATCTGCCCTAAAAAAATATCAGAACCAGCTCAGGGTTTGTAGATTTATAATGGTACTATCTTCTTCAACAAATGGGCGAATAGGATTAAAAAAAAGGTGGTTTTTAACCGCATGCGCAATGTGGCCGATGAGAGTTTACCGTCTGATTATTCTGCTCAAAGTAATAGCTGGCCAATTCTGGTTTCCTTCTTGCTGCTGGCTTTAGTAATCCTGTTAGGGAAACTATACAGCGATTACCTGGGTTTGGCCAATATCGGTATGCTGTTCCTTTTGCCAGTGGTCTTTGCTTCAACCAGGATGGGGATTATACAATCCATTGCAGTTGCTTTGGTTAGTGTTGTGTGCTTCGATGTATTCTTTGTTCCGCCCATAATGCATATCCAGGTCAATGATCCCCGCCACCTGATCACCTTTCTGGTTTTTATGTTGGTAGCTTATACAACCGGTAATATGACCGAATTATTGCGTTACCGGATGAAGGAAGCTATACAACGCGAAAACCAAACCAGGGTGTTATATGAATTGGCGCGAGACCTATCAGCTGTAGCTGATCTGAATACACTGGCCAGACAGGTGGTTGGCCAGGTTGCCGAGACTATGAAGGCCGAGGCCGCACTATACCTTCCGGATGCCAATGGTAAAATCAGGGTTGCTGCTGCCAGTAAAGCACTGAGTGATCTGGTATCGGGCACCAATGATCTATTAGCTGCCCAATGGACCTTGAAAAATGTTCAACCCAGTGGGATCGGCACAGATACCTTTAGCGGTGCCAAAGGATTTCATGTACCGGTTCACACTGAAGATAAAACACTGGGAGTACTCGGCGTAAAGCCCGTGAAGCAATTCTTTGACGACCAGCAAATCAATCTTATACAGGCTTTGGCCGGACTTTCCGCATTAGCCATAGTAAGGCTTGAACTTGCCGAGGAAGCGCATAATATTCGCACCCTGGAAGCCAGTGAGAAGCTTCGGGCAGCTCTATTCAATTCCATCTCTCACGATATGAAAACTCCGCTGGCCTCCATATTGGGCGCCGTAACCAGTTTGGTTGATGATGGTGACCTGTATAGCAGCGACCAAAAAGTGACCCTTTTAAACAGCATCAAGACAGGCGCATTGAGGATGGATCGGTTTATCAATAACCTTCTTGATATGGCTCGTTTGGAAAGCGGCTATTTGCAGCTCAACACTGATTGGTTTGATATCCAAGACGTTATTGGCGTAACCCTGCGGGACAATCACGACATATTCAAAGAACATGTTATCAAAGTTGAATTACCCGATCAGATCCGCTTGATCAAAATGGATTACGCCTTAATTGAACAAGTATTGGCCAATTTGCTGCACAATGCGGTCAAGTTTTCCCCATCCGGGAGTGAAATAAGGATAAATGTAGTTGAGGATAACGAGCAACTAGTAGTATCCGTAACCGACCAGGGAGAAGGCATTGCCAAAGGAGATGAAGAAGTCATCTTTGATAAGTTTTATCGCCTGCAATCCCCGAATAATGTAAGCGGAACCGGTTTGGGACTATCAATCTGCCGGGGAATCATCGAGGCCCATGGGGGGAAAATATGGGCTGAAAATCTCCCTGAGGGAGGCAGCCAATTGAGTTTTGCTCTGCCAATTGACGAGTCAGCCCCGCAATCTGAGGGTGAATAAGGGGGTAGTATTATGGGAGCCAAAATTCTTATTATTGATGATGAGATAGAAATCCGACGGCTATTAAAAGTTGGCCTGGCTGCCCATGGTTTCGATTTTATCGAGGCCGCTAACGCCCAAGAAGGTATATATCAGGCGGTTACATTCCGCCCTGATGTCATAGTATTGGATATGGGACTCCCGGATCTTAATGGGCAGGAGGTATTAAGGCAGATCAGGGAATGGAGCCAGGTCCCGGTAATCGTTTTGTCGGTTCGGGGCCAAGAAAAGGATAAAGTCAGTGCCCTTGATGTAGGCGCCGACGATTATCTTACCAAACCATTCAGCGTCAGTGAGCTGATGGCCCGCATCCGAGTCGCATTGCGCCATCAGGGCAGTCGAAGGGATGAGCCGGTAATTGAGGTTGACAATCTTTTTATTGATCTTTCCCGCCGCCTGGTCAGAGTCAGCGGCACAGAAGTACATTTAACCCCGATTGAATATGATCTGCTGAAGATTTTAGCTGCCAATGCCGGCAAGGTTATAACCCACCAGCAACTCATCAACAATATATGGGGAAATGAAGGAGAAGAACATTCCCAGTATCTCCGCATCTACATCAGCCAGCTGCGCAAAAAAATTGAAAAAGACCCCAGCCAGCCCAACCTTATATTAACCGAACCGGGCATTGGATACCGCCTGAACGCCAAGCAGTAATATAAATAATAAATATTCACCTTGCTTTTGGAGAAAATAAGGCTAAAAGTGAGGTGATAAGTTTTGGCCCAATTAGGTGATCCTTTTGTTGGGAACGTTCCCAAACAGCTTAGCGCTCCTGAACTTCTCCAGGCTTTGCGGGTGGATATGGCTGGTGAACTCGAGGCTATAATGGGTTATGAGGCACATATTCTAGCTACTGACGATGCGCGAGTTAAAAAGGTGTTAACCCATATAGCCAATGAAGAAAGGCGTCATGTTGGAGAATTGCAGCAATTAATGCTCATTCTTAATCCCAGTCAGGAAGACTACATTAAACAAGGGGAACAAAAGATCCAGCAACAACAAGCTCAGAATTTCCAACAACCGCTGCAATAGCTGTCACTGCCATATGGGGTGTCCTGACCTTGGTTCAGGGCACCCATTTTCTATCTTCTTCATTTGTTTCTTTTTGGGGCCTCCGATTTTTTTTGATATCATTGGCCCATTCGACATTAATCCTATTATACCGGCATTTTTGTTTAGCATTTTTACTAATGTTTAGCCTACTTGTTAAATGCATGGTGCCGTCAGAAATTGCAGTGCTTTATGATAGAGCAAGCAGTTACTCAGACTCATACCCTTCTAGAATAATTGCCCTGGTATTGGTTGAGTTCTCTCTTAGTGCTGCGATTTGAAGATATTCTTCGGAACTAAAGCAACTATGTATGTTTTCCTGAGAGGGAAATCTTATCAGGATGATTCTCTGCGGATTCCAATCCCCAAATAGAGAGGTTATGGCTCCTCCCCTGATAATATATTCGCCTCCAAAACTCTCGACTATCGGTTTGGCTTTCTCAATGTACTGAAGATACATATCTCTGGTATGGATTTCTATGTCAATCAGGACATACGCCGGCATAAGTGATACCCCCTAATACAGGCTAATTGAAAATATTCTATGCTTCCAATTCCCTTGTGATCAATGTCAATGCTATATGGAGCGCTTCAATTCTGCGTATGAGCAGAGTGTGCTGGGAAGTACCTTGTTTCAGCTTGGGCAGTACTTTCTCACATTTACTGATTGTTGAAGCGATAGCTCGAAGTGCTTCTTCCAATTCTTCTTTTGAGTAATTAACCATAACCCAACTCCCTGATAGTCTCACGCCAATGTCCTGGTCGCCGGTAGGCCGCAGTCAGCATTTCCAGTCGATTTTGGCGGGATTTGGTTCGTTCTCCACGGCAACGGCGCGCAGCGCGTCAAGCATCCGTCCGCACTCCTCGCCCGCACATTGCTCCAACCGCCCCCAACTCGCGTTCGTTCCGAGCGTATCATATGCAACCGCTATCGCTCCATATAGCGCAAGTCCTATACAGTGCCTGGCCGAGTGAATAGTCGACGCAGATTGACCGATTGCCCGAGCAGCAGCTTGCGCAACAGGGTTATCATTGGCATCGCGGGCGGCGGCATGGCACTCGAGAATTCCCTTTTTGGCTTGCGGCAGTTTTATTGCTCCCAATAACCATTCCCGAGCACAATTCAGTGCATTTTGGGGACGCAGGTCATCCGAATAGTACTTGCTCCACAGCGGCAATATAACCCGCTCGGCATAATCCACTGCCCAATGTGCAAGCGTTGACTTGCTCTGCGTCTCAATTAATTTAACGAGTGCTTGAATATACGGGGCATCCCAGTCACTTAGTATCTTTCGTGCTTTCGGCATACCTAGCCTCCTATGCGCTGTTCATTTGTGTAGATCGAATCAATACTGCGCATTCTAATTAGGACTGCCTTAGACCATATCATTGGTATCCTAATTGTCTTTTTTTCTTATCGGAATCCAAATTTCG
>CAZOZX010000054.1:0-13927 GCA_964584415.1 uncultured Syntrophomonas sp. | reverse complement strand
AGCTGTAAACTGTAATAATTCTGAAATAAAACAGATTGACAATTACTACGATGTACAAGGGGATCCGACCGAAGCAGCGTTAATGGTAATGGCTGCCAAGGGCGGAATAACCACCCGTCAACAAGTACTAAGAGAAGTGCCTTTTACATCAGAAAGAAAAATGATGAGTGTAGTTGTGGATTATAACGGACCATGTCTGATGGTTAAAGGGGCATTAGATGTGCTCATTACCTCTTGCTCTTATATCTGGAGAAATAACCAGGTACTTCGCTTAACTCCTGCTGATCGTGCCTATTTCTTAGATATACAGGAAAAATGGGCTGCTGGAGCACTGCGTATTTTAGGATTTGCCTTTCGTAATTTGCCCGAGAAGCAATGGAGCAACCTTTCTGACAGTAAACTTGAAACAGATTTAATTTTGGTAGGAATGTGCGGGATGATAGATCCTCCCCGGGTGGGGGCGGCAAAATCCGTCCGGAGTTGTCTTAATGCCGGTATAGTACCAATCATGATAACGGGGGACCATCCCAAAACTGCTGCAGCAATAGCCAAGGAAATAGGGATAAGCCATAGCCCGGCAGTGGTAACGGGCAAGGAAATTGATGAGCTTCCTGATGCGGAACTGTATACCAGAGCACTGCAAGACAGGGTTTTTGCCCGCGTATCTCCCCAACATAAAAATCGAATTGTTAATGTCTTAAAAAAGAAAAATCAAGTAGTAGCCATGACTGGGGATGGAGTAAACGATGCCCCTGCTATCAAGGCTGCAGACATCGGTATTGCCATGGGTATAAGCGGTACTCAGGTCAGCAAAGAAGCATCTGCTATGATATTAACTGACGATGACTTTTCCACCATAGTTGATGCGGTTTACGAGGGAAGAGCCATTTATGATAATATCCGTAAATTTATCAGATACCTGCTTGGATGTAATATCGGGGAGGTATTGGTTATGTTTGCTGCCTCACTGATGGGGATGCCTCTGCCCCTTCTGCCAATTCAGCTTCTTTGGGTGAACCTGGTCACCGACGGACTGCCAGCAATGGCCCTCGGTGTTGAAGCACCAGAGCCTGGTATTATGAAACGAAAGCCCCGTCCCAGGACAGAGGGCGTTTTTGCTGGAGGGTTGGGAAGGATCATATTCAGCCGCGGGATATATATCGCTACCATAACTATAGTAGCCTTTCTGGTCGGATTTACATGGGCACATGTCAATGGACTAGAGGATCTGCCTCTGGCACGAAGTATGGCCTTCACAACCCTGGTATTCGGACAATTATGTTATGTTTTTGAATGCCGTTCGGAGAGGTTGTCACCATTTGAACTGGGATTTTGGAGCAACAAATATCTAATTGGAGCGGTCCTGATTTCAATAAGTATGCAAATTTTAGCCCTATATATCCCAGCCATGCAAGGCATTTTCCATACAGTCGGGTTGAACGGTTGGCAATGGTTTATCATTATCCTGCTCTCAGGTTTTAGATTAATATGGCGCTGGATACAGTACATCCTGCCCGGTAAGCTCAGCATGAGCCATCATTACGCCCGTATATAGGGTTTTATCATTTCTTATCGTTGGTTTCGCCTTTTTCCTGACAGTCACGGCAAAAACCATAAAGATCGAATTTGCATTCAACCTTAGTGAAATTTTTCAGGTTCTTAGGATCCATCTGCTGTAAGGGACAAAAATCAAGCATTTCTACCTTTTGGCATGATTTGCAGATTAAATGATGATGATGTTCCTGGGCATGATTAAAAGCGTAATAACTAACCGCATCAGGGCGTTCTACCCGGCACAGTACACCGATGGCAGTAAGGATTTCTAAATTGCGATAAATGGTTGAAAAATCTATCTTCTTTCGATTTTGTACATACTCATATATATCCCGAGCACTAGTCCAGTCACCCTTTTCTAAGAGTGCCTGCAAAATACTCCTGCGGCTTCGTGTCTGTTTGTAGCCTTTGCTTGCTATGAAATCTTCTAACTCCGCCAGGCTAGACATAAATGTTCACCCCTAAATATTTTTTTGGAAGAGATTTTAAGCTTGTTCAGTTCTAGTGAGCAGCTGTTTCGATTTTTGCCAGGCTGATGCTAAAAAGTAGGCCGAAACGGCGACGATTACGATTGCTGCCCCAGATGCCATCTGCAGATTGTAAGAAATCCATAAACCTACCAAACAAAATGTGACCCCGAGGATAATTGAGGATAGCATCATCCGTTTTAAATTAAAGGTAAACATTCTCGCTATGGCGGGAGGAACACATAATAGAGCCAGGATTAGTATAATACCAATTACACGAATTATCACAACCACCGTAAGTCCAATCAGTACGAAGGTCAGGTAATCTATGAACTTCATATTTAAACCCAGCGCCGTACCATATTCCTCATCGAAAAGATAAACACCTAGAAAGTCAAAAAACGCCAGTACCACAAAAAGTATTATTAAATCCAGGGCAATCATAAACACCAGGTCAGATTTAACCACTGTCAATATATCACCGAAGAGGTAGGATGTTATGTCCGGCGGATATCCCGGAGTAAACGAAATGAATAGGATACCCAAAGCCATGCCTAATGGCCAAAACATACCCATCAAAACATCTGAATTGGTATTCGAACTCCGCTTAAGCGAAGCTATCCCCAAAGACGATCCGGTAGAGAAGATCAGAGCTCCCATTATGGGTTCAATCCCCAGGAAATATCCTAGCCCAATACCCCCAAACGCCGTATGGGCAATACCGCCGCTCATCATAACCAAGCGTTTTTCAATTATTATAGTGCCAATAATCCCACAGGCTATGGAAGATAACAGCGCAGCTAACAAGGCATGCTGCAGAAATGTATAATTCATAATGGCATTTAGCATGGTGAACCTCCGTGGTCGTGCTCGCCCAGCACCCGGTGGGGGACGCCGTGAGCGATAAGCTCAACCGGACAGCCATATACCTGCATGACCAAATCGCTCGAGAGGTTAGGATCACCGTGGTAAAATAGGCTTTGGTTTATGCAGGCAATCGATTTTAGATATGAACTAACCGCCATAGTATCGTGAGTCACGATAATAATGGTGATTTCGCGGTTTAGATCACGGAGAATCTCGTAGATGTGAGAACTGGAGTGAGCATCCACCCCCGCCGTGGGCTCGTCCAACACAAGTATTTTGGGCATAACCGCCAATGCCCGGGCAACTAGTACCCGTTTCAGCTGTCCTCCGGACAACTGGCCTATTTGTCGGTCGGCAAGATCCCGGATTTCAAGCTGCTCAAGATAATGTTCTACTATTCTTATATCTTCCTTATTATAACGATGACAAAATCCGGTACCAGCTACTAAACGTCCCATCATCACTGCTTCTCGCACCGATATGGGGAACTGACGATCTATCTGTGCAGCCTGCGGCACGTAACCTATCCGGCATCTTGCTTCGTTGGGCTTCATCCCTAAAACAGAAATATCCCCCCGCGAAGGTTTGACCAAACCTAAAATAGATTTGATAAGAGAACTTTTCCCACTGCCATTAGGACCAATGATCCCAGCGAAATCACCGTATTCAATCTGCAGGTTAATATCCTGCAAAGCCACAATATTGCCATAACGAACATTTAAGTTCCTGATATCAACTGCATATTCCTTTGGTTTACTGGCATTCATTAAACTATTCCTCGCTATTGGTTTAAAACCTGAGCAAATGTGCCGGCTATCTGGCGCAAGTTGTTTATATAGTCAGCATTAAGGGGCGAAATCATTTTGGCTTGACCGCCTATTTCAGCAGCCAGGGTTCGGGATTGCTTGCTGTCTATTTCGGCTTGATAAAAGACTACTTTGATCCCTTCGGCCTTAGCCAGATCAATAATCTTTTCCAGGTCTAACGCCTTGGCTTCCTTGCCTTCCTCTTCCAAAGCCACCATTGTTAAGCTATAATCGTCGGCAAAGTAGCCCAGAGAAGGGTGATAAATAATGAATGTCCGACTTGGCGGATCAGCTAAAGTCATATGTATTTCCCGGTCCAGTTGGGCCAATTGGTTAATATAAGCTGCAGCATTAGACTGGTAAACTGCTTCATGAGCAGGATCCAGGGCAGATAATTCATTTGCTGTAATACGAACTATTTCCTCTACTCTTTTAGGGGACATCCACATATGAAAATCGCGCTCGCCTGAAGGGAAGGTGGCAGGAGCATATTTCTGATCAACTAGAGCGGGCAGATCAACCAGCTTTATACCCGGCTGTAGGCTTTTAATTTGAGGCAATATCTTAGTATCCTCAACCGGGACCCCGATCAGAAAATAAACCTGGGCATCACTGAATTGCATCATTTGCTGGGGTGAAGGAGAATAGTTTTCCGGACTTGCACCAGGTGGAACAAGAGTCACTACATCGACAAGGTCGCCGCCAACCTGTTGGACAAAAGTAGCCTGGGGGACGATGGTAACCGCCACCGTAAGTTTATCTGTTGGAACTGCCGGTGCGGTTACCTGTTTACTCTGACAACCGCTTAATAATAGTGTCAGCGCCAAGATCCCAACAATATAAAATAAATAACCACATAATCGGAATTTACGTTTGTTCATCTTCACTAGCTCCATCTGTTCAATCCTCACAATCAAGATATGTATTTATACTGCCATTTTACCGACAGTGTCATCCATAATGCAAGTGTTTGCATTTAATATCTTCAGGTTTAGTGAGAAAGCAGAGTGGGCATGGCGTAAAGAGAGTGACTCCTCTGTCATTCGAGCAAGCATAGACTTCCACCGTCCAAAGGTAGCTTACGCAAGATTCTCTCCCTTATGGTTATATTGTATACCTAAGCTGGAGCTTTTTGTTTCATACTCCAGTTATGCTAAAATATGATATTGATAGTACCGGAAATCCCATTAATTTTCAGGAGGTTTATATGGAATTTACCAAAATGCATGGGCTTGGCAACGATTTTGTTTTTACTGAGGTTGCTTCATGGGAAGATGCCGACCGTCTCCAGCCATATGCAAAACTAGTTTGTGATCGTCACTTTGGGATCGGTGCAGATGGATTAGTGGCCATCGGTCGGGATAAAGAAATGGACATATTTATGCGTATTTTTAATTCGGATGGATCGGAACCGGAGATGTGTGGTAATGCCATCAGGTGCATAGCCAAATACGCTTATGAACACGGTTGGACCGACAAAAATAATCTATCGGTGCGGACACTAGCCGGGCCCAGATATCCGGTTGTGAATCTAAAGAACGGCAAGGTTGAAAATATAACTGTAGATATGGGTGAGCCTATTTTACAACCAGATTTGATTCCCATGGGGAGCCAGGGTAATGCTACAAAGGTCAAGGCTACTATCTCTTCGGGTGAATTTGAGATAACTGGGGTTTCCATGGGTAATCCCCATGCGGTGATTTTCGTGTCTGACATCAATCTGGTTCCTGTGGCTGTGTGGGGTCCCCAATTAGAAATTCATTCGCTTTTCCCTGCCAAGACCAACGTTGAGTTTGTTCAGGTGATTTCTCCCCGGGAACTTATAATGCGGGTCTGGGAAAGAGGAGCAGGGGTAACTATGGCTTGTGGGACGGGAGCCTGCGCCACTCTGGTGGCAGCAGTATTGAACGGACAAAGTGATCGAGCTGCAATCGTACATTTACTAGGCGGCGATTTACGGATCGAGTGGAATTCTGACAATAATCATGTTTATATGACCGGTCCGGCCACTGAAGTCTTCACAGGCAATATAATATTAAAATAAAAATAGAAGATAACATTATTAGGAGGTTATTAAATGAAAGAAAGCTCAGCTATGCAAAACTTGCCCCCTTATTTATTTGCGCGTATAGAGCAAAAAATTGCCGAATGCAAAGAACAGGGCATTGATATTATAAACCTGGGTATAGGCGACCCTGACCTGCCAACTCCCCGTCATATAATTGACCGAATGGCGCAAAGCATATACGATGCCGTTAACCATCAATATCCCAGTTCGGTAGGTCTGCTTGAGTATCGCCAGGCAGTAGCTGAATGGTATAAGAAGCGTTTTAACGTAGATCTTGACCCTAAAACAGAAATTGTATCATTACTAGGTTCCAAAGAGGGTATCGCTCATGTTTCTTTTGCCTACCTTGATCACGGCGATATCAACCTGGTTCCTGACCCTGGTTATCCGGTCTATAATATTGGAACTCTCTTGGCTGGAGGACAATCTTACTTTATGCCTTTAAAGGAGGAGAATAAATATCTGCCGGTATTAGAGGATATCCCAGCTGAAATAGCGCGAAAAGCAAAACTGATGTTTGTTAACTACCCCAATAATCCAATTGGAGTGGTGGCTGATAAGGATTTTTATGCCAAACTAATAGAATATGCCCGTACCTATGATATTTTGATTTGCCATGATGCTGCCTATTCTGAGATGGCTTATGACGGTTTAAAACCACTTAGCATTTTACAAATACCCGGTGCCAAAGATGTATCCATAGAATTCCATTCTCTGTCCAAAACGTATAATATGACTGGATGGAGGATTGGTTGGGCAGCCGGGAATCCCAAAGCTGTGGAAATAATGGGACGTTTTAAATCCAATGTAGATTCCGGTGTGTTTCAAGCGATCCAGTATGCAGGTATAGAAGCTCTTCGCGGTCCCCAGGAGTGCGTGGAAGAATCCAATCATGTCTACGCGGAACGGCGAAGCATTGCTTTGGCAGGTCTCGAGAAAATGGGATGGAGGGTAAATCCGCCCCAAGCGAGTTTTTATTTCTGGGCTCCCGTACCCAAAGGTTATAACTCAACATCATTTGCGGAGGTTGTCCTGGATAAAACTGGCGTCATTATTACTCCGGGCAATGGTTATGGCGAATATGGTGAGGGTTATTTCCGGATAGCTTTGACAGTTAGCAAAGAAAGGCTGCAAGAGGCATTTGACCGCATGTATGCAGCCATTGGAAAGGTTGATTTTTAATATGGTAAGAAGCATGACAGGTTTTGGGCGCAGTTCTCTGAGCGAAGCTGGTTACGAAGTCAGTTGCGAACTTAAAACCGTAAACCACAGGTATTTTGACGTACACGCGCGCATACCCCGCCGTTATGCATTTCTGGAAGAGAAGATAAAAGATGAGTTGAAGAAATATTTACAGCGCGGTCGTATAGAAATCAGCATTAATATCGAGAAAACTAAAGAATCAGCTAGGAATATCAAGGTTGACAAAGGTCTGGCTATGGCTTATTATGATTCCCTGAAGGATTTGGCAGAAAATCTTAATATTTCTTCGGAATTCAGGGTTATTGATTTATTTAGATTGCCCGACGTTTTTAACCTAACCGATGAACAGGAAGATCCCGATCAAATTTGGGAAGTGCTGAGCCTGGCCCTGCATGAAGCAGTAAATAGTCTGGTGGAAATGCGCAGCAAAGAAGGTTCCAATCTAGCCGAAGATATTGCCCAAAGAAATGCTTATATTCTGACGGCAGTGGAGAGATTAGAAAAAAGATCTCCAACCGTTGCCCAGGAATATCAGGAAAAGCTATCAAAAAGAATATCGGATATGATCAATAACGTAGCAGATGAAAGCCGCATTATCCAAGAAGTGGCTATATTCGCCGATAAAGCCAGTGTGACGGAAGAAATTGTGCGCTTGAGAAGCCATATAAGCCATCTTGACGAACTGCTCAACAGCAGCCAGGCAGTAGGCCGCAAGTTGGATTTTCTTTTGCAGGAGATGTTCCGTGAAATTAACACAGTTGCTTCCAAAGCCAACGATATAGAAATGAGTCAAATCGTTGTCGATGTTAAGGCTGAATTAGAAAAGATCAGGGAACAAATACAGAATATAGAATAGTAAAAGGAGGTGTATCCGGGTTAACCGGGGATAATGGATATAAAACTGGTAAACATAGGTTTCGGGAATATTGTTGCCGCTAACCGGATCGTGGCCATTGTAAGCCCTGAATCGGCTCCAATTAAACGCATCATCCAGGAAGCTAGGGAGAAAGGCGTTTTAATAGATGCAACCTACGGACGCAGGACCAGGGCTGTCATAGTCGTTGATAGCGGACATGTTATTTTGTCAGCGGTACAGCCGGAAACTGTTGCCAACCGACTGAGTTCTAAGGATACAGTAAACGAGGATATGTAATAGGCAGGAAGCGTGAGTAAAAATAATGACCAGTATTGGTATTCAACGTAAGATGGGCCGAAGGGGTATTTTGTTCGTAATGTCCGGTGCTTCAGGGGTCGGAAAGGGTACTATTCACAAAGAAGTATTAGCCCGGGTGCCTGATATCAAGTTGTCAGTTTCGGCAACCACCCGGCCTAAGCGACCGGGAGAGGTCGATGGCCGGGAATATTATTTTATTGACCCTGCTGATTTTGAAGCCAAAATAAAAAACAACGAGTTCCTTGAATACGCCCATGTTTATTCCCATATGTACGGAACCCTCAAAAGCGAAGTAGATGATATCCTGAAAAGCGGTATCGATGTATTATTGGAGATTGATATCCAGGGTGCCCGACAGGTTAGAGAAAAAATGCCGCATGGGGTATTCATCTTTATTCAACCACCAAGTATGGAGGCACTGGTAGAAAGAATACACGGTCGTGGCCAGGACTCATTGCAAAGCATCCAGGATCGTCTTAATGCTTGCGAGGGAGAAATGGCTATGGCGAGGTATTATGATTATATCGTCATAAATGATGAGCTCGAAGAGGCGATCAAGAAAGTCCAGGCTATAATCAACGCCGAGCGCTGCCGGGTTAAATATTATTGAGGAGTGATTGTATGATCCCACCTTCTGCAAAAGATTTGATGAACATAGGCCAAAGCAAGTATGCGGTCGTGGTAGCTGCAGCCCAAAGAGCGCGATCTTTATCCGAAAAAAAGAGAAATGATGAGAGTTATCGTCTATCCGGAATGATCACAGAAGCTTTGGACGAAATTCTTAATGGCAAAGTATTAATCGAAAACAGAACGGATTCTCCGCCTCGAGAGGAGGATTAACATGGCCCAAACAGTCGGCATAGGAATATGCGGGGGAATCGCCGCGTATAAGATAGCCGATCTGGTTAGCAAACTTAGGAAAAGCGATATCGATGTTATCGTAATGATGACCGAATCCGCCACCAGGTTCATTCCCCCTCTTACCCTGCGTACTTTGTCAGGCAGAGAAGTAATGACCGATTTGTGGACCGAAACGCAGGCATGGAAAGTTCAACACATAGGAGTGGCTGAACAGTTGGATGTTCTGGTGATTGCGCCGGCAACAGCCAACTTCATTGCTAAAATGGCTCATGGTTTAGCTGATGACCTGTTATCGACGATAGTGCTTGCTAATACGGCCCCGGTTCTGGTTGTTCCATCAATGAACACCAATATGCTTGAGAACCAGATTGTTCAGCAAAATATTAGAATCCTGCAAAATCTAGGTTATAATTTTATGGACCCGGACAGTGGTGTTTTGGCCTGCGGCGTAACTGGCAAAGGCAGGCTTCCTGAAATTGACGATATTTATAATCATATAATGGAGCTTCTTAATCCTCAGAAAGACCTTAGCAATAAAAGAATTATGATAAATGCTGGTTCTACCAGTGAAGATATAGATCCGGTTCGCTATATTACCAATCGCAGTACCGGCAAGATGGGATTTGCCTTAGCTAAAGCAGCGGTTGCCCGGGGGGCAGAAGTTATTCTGGTCAGCGGATCGACTCAATTGCCAATTCCTTTTAGCGTTAAATATGTTCAGGTTAGAAGTGCTCGCGAGATGTGCGCGGCCATGCTGGAACATCAACCGGAATGTGATATTATTATCGGCGCTGCAGCCGTAGGCGATTTTAGAGTAGCGGCACCATCTGATCAGAAAATAAAAAAGAAGGACGATGGCACAGCGTCCTTAACTTTGGAACTTGTCCAGAATCCTGACATACTTAAGGAATTAGGCAAAAATAAGAAAACTGGTTCAATTATGGTTGGTTTCGCAGCAGAGACCGAAAATGTATTGGAGAATGCCCTTGGTAAACTGGCAGCAAAAAATCTTGACCTGATCGTTGCCAACGATGTAACCAGAGAGGGCGCAGGTTTTGCATGCGACACCAATATCTGCACCATTATTGATAGAGCTGGGGGAATACAACATCTGCCCAAAACCAGCAAAGATGAGGTTGCCAAAGCCATTTTAGACCGCATTGCAAAAATGATTTGATTTTATTACAGAAAGGAATGGTAGCAGTGATCAGAAAATTGTTCACTTCTGAATCTGTTACAGAAGGACACCCCGACAAAATGGCCGATCAAATATCAGATGCCATTCTTGATGCTATGTTAGCAGAAGATCCATTTGCCCGGGTTGCAGCTGAAACTTTAGTTACTACCGGTGTAGTCCTGGTCGCAGGAGAAATTACCACCAGCTGTTATGTTGATATTCCGCGCCTGGTACGAAACACTATCCGGGATATAGGTTATACCCGAGCCAAATTTGGTTTCGACTGTGAAACGTGTGCTGTATTAACGGCTATCGACGAGCAGTCACCCGATATCGCCATGGGAGTCAACCAGGCCTATGAAGTCAAGCTGGGAGAAATGACCGAGGATGAACTTGAGCTGATTGGCGCAGGTGATCAGGGTATGATGTTTGGCTATGCCAGTAATGAAACTGAAGAATATATGCCCATGCCGGCCTACTTGGCCAGTAAATTGGCTCGGCGCCTGACTGAAGTACGCAAAACGGGTATTATTGATTACCTGCGACCAGATGGCAAGACCCAAGTTACGGTTGAGTATGTAGATGGAAAGGCAATGAGGATTGATACGGTGGTGGTTTCCGCGCAGCACC
Organism: uncultured Syntrophomonas sp.; assembly: GCA_964584415.1. Lineage (GTDB taxonomy): Bacteria > Bacillota > Syntrophomonadia > Syntrophomonadales > Syntrophomonadaceae > PHAA01. The sequence goes on along the minus strand of CAZOZX010000054.1, from coordinate 3,120 downwards.
ATCCGGAGATAGACCATGCTACTATTGAGAAAGACATTATTGAAAAGGTCATCAGGCCAGTAATATCATCGTCAATGCTGGATGATAATACCAAATATTTCATTAATCCTACCGGTCGTTTTGTAATTGGCGGTCCCCAGGGGGATTGTGGATTGACCGGTCGTAAGATTATCGTTGACACTTATGGGGGTATGGCCCGTCATGGCGGTGGTGCATTTTCGGGTAAAGATCCCACCAAGGTTGACCGCTCAGCTGCATATGCCGCTCGTTATGTGGCCAAGAACCTGGTTGCAGCAGGAATAGCTGATAGACTGGAAATTCAGTTGGCTTATGCCATAGGTGTAGCTCATCCAGTATCCATTTCCGTAGAGACATTTGGGACCGGCAAAATTGCTGATGGAAAAATAGTTGAGCTGGTAGAAAAACATTTTGACTTACGCCCAGCCGCCATAATCAAGAACCTGGATTTGCGCCGGCCGATATACAAAAAGACTGCGGCTTATGGTCACTTTGGCAACAGCGATCCCGATTTTACATGGGAAAGACTGGACAAAGTTGATGCCATCCGAAATTCATTAAGCCTATAAAAATACCACTAGTCATACCATGAACTTTGAGGCGGGATCCCCCCGCCTTTTTTATATAGTTTGTTAAGCCGCCCGAAGGGGAGTAATAATGAAGTGTCTAGATCTGGTTATTAATTTGCCAACCAGTAAACTTAACAACACATATACCTACTTCGTACCAGAGCAATATGTCAATGAGCAATTATTTGGCAAAAGAGTCCTGGTAGACTTTAGCGGCCGCAAAGTAGATGGCTATGTAGTTTCTGAATATGATATCAATGACAGTGCTGAATTTAAACCCATTCTCAAGATTTTGGATGTTGATGCAGTTTTCGACAAATCACTTCTGGATTTAGCCAAATGGATGGCTGAATTCTATCTGTGCCCCCTGTCGGTTGCGCTGAATTTGATGGTCCCCAGGATTTTGAGCCGATTGAAAGGTACGGTGTATCTACCAGGAATAAATGAGACTGAGTATTATGAGTTAGCAGAGCGGGAAACGATCAACCTCGCCCTAATGAACCGACTTTGGCAGGAAGGGGAATTAAGCCGACGTGAGGCATTAAGATATGCCACTCAGGAAGAACTAAAAGCTTGGACTGAAGAAGGATATTTAGTTCAGACTGGCATTTACCGGGCCGGGTATGAGTTTAACAAGGAATCCGGGTACGTATTGGGAGATTTTTGTGTGGACACGGATTTGGAACCACTGCGGCGTAAAGCACCCCGGCAGGCTGTAATAATAGAAATGCTGCTGTCCTGTGCACGCATTGAACCCCGAAAAAATCCGGGAGTCTTTCCCGCCGCCAGCATCAAGTCACTGCTGAGCAAAAAATATATAAAAAGTGATACTGTTGCTGATGAGGTCAAGTTCTCATCACTACAGTTGAATGATGAGCAAATATTAGCAGCTGCTCGAATTGAAGATGCCTTGCATACCGGAAAGAAAACCGATTTCTTATTATTCGGCGTAACCAGCAGCGGCAAGACAGAGGTTTATTTGCAGGCGGCCCAGGCAGCGATCAAGCTCGGCCGCGGGGTTCTGGTTTTAGTGCCTGAAATTGCCCTTACCAGACAGTTGGTAGATGTTTTCTCAACCCGTATTAGAAATATAGCGGTTCTCCACAGTGCAATGACAGCAGGAGAGCGTTATGATGCCTGGCGACGGATTAAAAATGGGGAGGCAAAATTAGTTTTAGGGGCTCGTTCCGCAGTTTTTGCTCCTCTTGCCAATATTGGGCTGATAGTAATTGATGAAGAACAAGAAGGGAGTTTCAAGCAGGAAGAAATGCCCCGGTATCATACCAGAGAAATAGCCAGGCAAAGAGCCAAACAGCAAGGAGCGGTTATTTTATTGGGAAGTGCCACTCCATCTGTTGAAACCTTTCATTCTGCCTACAACGGAGTTATTCAGATGCTGCCTCTCAATCAGCGCATTGGCGGCGGACCGCTGCCAAATGTTTTCGTAGAAGATATGAAAAAGGCATTTATAAATAGTCCTCGAGGGTATATTTCGCCTTTTCTGAAAGATAAAATAGCAGAAAATCTTAACCGCCAGGAACAGATTATTCTATTTATTAATAGGCGTGGTTATTCGCCCATGACAGTATGCTGGGAATGTGGTAATATTTCTTCGTGCCCTTCGTGCGCGGTAGGAATGACTTTTCACCGCGATATAGGGGAAAACGTTTGTCATTACTGTAACCTCCACCTGCCACAGGATTCCCGATGCATCAATTGTGGAAGTTCACATTTACAACTTATGGGGGCTGGCACCCAGAGAGTGGAAGAAGAAGTTAGAGATTTGTTTCCCAGTGCCATCATTGCCCGGTTGGACGTCGATAGCAGCCGCCGTAAAGGTTCACAGAAATCTATAATGGATGGCATGAAGAGCGGACAAATAGATATTTTGGTGGGTACACAAATGGTGGCCAAAGGTCTGGATTTTCCAAATGTCTCTTTGGTAGGTATTGTTGATGCTGACGTTATGTTAAACTTACCTGATTTTCGGGCTGGAGAAAGGTGTTTTCAGTTGCTGGTTCAGGCAGCCGGTCGGGCAGGCAGGAGTAAAACCCAGGGCGAGGTAGTAATACAAACCTTTAATCCTGATCACCCTATCATAACCATGGCAGCACGGCAGGATTATTTAAGTTTTTATAACTATGAAAAAGACATTAGACAAGTGTTAGACTATCCGCCTTTTACCCGTCTGCTGCGTATCGTCCTAACCGGTGAAATTGAAGACATGGTGCAAACCATGGCCGATGAATTAGTTAAGGGTATCGAAGAAATCGTTGATGCAGTAGAGGATGATATTTCAATCATTGGTCCCGCTGCTTGCCCCATAGGCAAAATCAAGAACAAGTTTCGTTATCAGCTCATGGTAAAATGTACTAGTATTCAGTTGCTCAGAAGTATTGCAGCACGTATAATGGCCAGAGAAACATTTAGAAATGTTAGAATAGATATAGATTTTGATCCAATAAACACGATGTGAGGAGGGCAGTAATGTCTGTCTATAAAATACTGACTGATCCCAATCCCGTATTGAGGC
>CAZOZX010000053.1:0-14005 GCA_964584415.1 uncultured Syntrophomonas sp. | reverse complement strand
GCTGGAGTAACTTGGTTCCATCGCCTGTTCAATATCAACTATGCCCTTGCCATAATCCTCTACCATTATTTCCATGGTCCGGTTCTCCAGAATGGTTGCCAGGACAACTATTTTTTCATAAGGCCGATTTGAGTAACCATGGATTATACTGTTAGATACTGCTTCCGATACAACCACCTTAATCTCTTCAATTTCATCTAATGTACAATCCAATTGAGCGGCAAAAGCCCCTACGCAAGAGCGGGCAAAGGATACATTTTCCGGCATGCTGGGGAATTCCAATCGCACATAATTTCTCATATTCATAGCCTGTCCAGCACGGAGCTGGTATTCACCTCCGTTATATATTGATAATGTCCTGTTCATTTTGGCACATTGAAACCAATTTGTTGATACCGGAAAACATTAATATTTTGGTTACAGCTGGCCGAGCACCAACAATAAACATTTTACCATGCAGGTCAGTAATTTTCTTATACCGGCCAATAATGACCCCCAGGCCGGAACTGTCTATGAATGTGACCCTTTCCAGGTTGATCACCAGATTAATAATTCTTTTTGTCTCCAGTTTCCGATCGATAGCCTTGCGCAGCTGCTCAGCTACCAGCATGTCAATTTCACCTTCTATTCTAACAAAAAGGGTATTCCTTACCTGTTTGAATTCGAAATGCACAACAAAGTCCCCTCCTTGTATGTCTTCGATCTGTTGATCCATACACACCAGTGCATGAGCCTTAGAAAAGACTTCTACATGGAGGGGACAAGTCCTTCCACAAAATTCCATCTATAACAGAAAGGTTTCGGCAAACATTTTCTTTATTTCCTTTACTATTCCACCCCGAGGCACTTCTTTTGCCGAAACAATATCAACTGTCTTCTGCAGGTTGCCTTCCTTGTATACTTGTATTTCACCCAGTTTCTGACCTTTGGTTATCGGAGCATCGAGATAATCGCTCAGCGTTTTGGTATGGGTGAGGTTATCTTTTTCACCTTTGAGAAAGATTGATCCGGCATCTTCTGCGACTACAGCCTCTACAGCATCCTCAGTTCCTTTGCCAATTGGCACTATTCCGCATACGCTGTCGCGGGCAAAGAAAGACTTGTAAGCATATTTAGCAAAACCATAATTGTACAATTCCATTGAATCGCGAAAATGACCTCGGACTTCAGGAGATGCCATTACTACCGCGATCAAACGTAATCCATCCCTTTTAACCGTTGAAGTGAGGCAATATTTGGCTTCATTGGTCCAACCGGTCTTGAACCCGTCCGTCCCGGCATACCACCACAGCAATTTATTGGTATTGTAGAGCACAAATTTTCCCTCGCGAAGATTGTATTGCTTGATGGAAGTGTATTCAACTACGCGGGGATGTGACAATGCAAAACGTGCAATTATGGCCATATCATGGGCGCTGGTGTAATGTCCTTCGGCAGGCAAACCGTATGCATTAATGAAATGGGTGTTTTGCAGTCCTAATTGGGCAGCTTTCTGATTCATTTTGTCTACGAAATTTTGGTGACTGCCTTCCAGATACTCGGCTACGGCTACACAAGCATCATTGGCAGAACCCACCGCAATGGAGACTAACATTTCCTCATAAGTCATGGTTTCACCCGGTTCCAGGTATATCTGGGATCCACCCATTTTCCAAGCATTCTCGCTGGCCACCACTGGATCAGTTAGTTGGACCGTTCCACTTTCCAGGGCCTCCACCGCTAGAATTAATGTCATTAATTTGGTCATACTAGCAGGGGCCAAGCGTTTTTCTTCATTATATCCCAGCAGAACATTACCCGAATCGGCATCCATTAAGACATAAGCATCGGCCTTTACGTTCTCCAGCTTAGTCTGCGCCGTACCCGTCCCCACCCACGCGAGCATCAGAAAAACTAAAATAAGGGCAACGGCTCGTGGTTTTACTCTCATCCCGCATGTACCTCCCCTAAATCCAATATTTCTAAATTATATTGAGGTACAGCCGGTATTATGTCATTAGTTCGTTTTATAACTGTTTTCAAGGATCAGGATGTCGATAGAATTTACATTATCGTGTCAATAATTAAGGGTTGGTGAGGCGGATTGCTGTCGGTCAATCGATAACATTTTTGCAGCTGCTCACCAGCGTAAGAGATTAAATCCCTGTTATTGGCGTGAAGAATAGCTATTGTCTCTCCTGGCTGTACCCAATCACCCCTCTTTTTGAGAAGATGAACCCCGACGGCTGGATCAACTTTATCGCCTATCTTTTCGCGTCCGGCTCCCAGCAGCATAGCAGTTTTTCCTACTTCCAGGGCATCCACGGCAGCCACAAATCCTTCCCGGACGGCTTTCACTTCTGATTGATATTTAGCCTGGGGCAAACCATAATTAGGGTGGTCCAAGTCAAGCCGCCCGCCCTGGGCTGCAACCATTTGGCAGAATTTATCATACCCGGCTCCGGAGGCTAGTATGGTTCTGACTTCCTGCCGGGACCGCTCTATACTCGGGTACAACCCTGCCAATATCATAAGCTGAGCGGTCAAATATAAACTAAGCTCCTCTAAATCGGCCGGCCCTTGTCCCCTAAGAGCATCAATAGCCTCTCTAACCTCCAGCGCGTTGCCAACCGCGTTGCCTAACGGCTGGTCCATGTCGGTCAGCACTGCCACTACCTGGCGGCCAACACTCTTCCCGATCTGCACCATAGTTTTAGCCAGCTGCCTCGCTTCATCGGTGTTCTTCATAAATGCCCCGCTGCCCACCTTAACATCCAGTACTATGCCCTCTGCTCCAGCAGCTATTTTTTTACTCATTACGCTGGAGGCAATCAAAGGAATGCTGTCAACGGTTGCGGTGACATCCCGGATGGCATAGAGTCGCTTGTCTGCCGGCACCAGGTTCCCGGTTTGGGACACAACTGCTGCCTTTATCGAGTTTACTTGCTCAATAAACTGCTGATATGTTCTCTCTGCCTGGAAGCCCGGAATCGATTCCAGTTTGTCTATGGTTCCGCCTGTATGGCCAAGACCACGCCCTGACATTTTGGCAACCGGAACCCCCATCGCGGCTGCCAGCGGAATAACCACCAGGGTGGCCTTGTCGCCAACACCACCGGTGCTGTGCTTGTCCACCTTCTTGCCAATTATTCCGGATAAATCCATGACCTCTCCAGAATAGGCCATAGCCAGGGTTAACTGGCTCGTTTCCTGCTCCGTCATTCCCATAAAATATACGGCCATGGCCCAAGCAGCTATTTGATAGTCAGGAATCTCGCCGCTGCTAATTCCTGCCACCAAGAAATCGATCTCAGCTTTGGTCATTTCTCCGCCATTACGTTTCTTTAGAATAATATCCTGCGTATTCATAATTACCCCTCAATCAGTTTAAGAAAACTCTGCCCGGCTGGAATATCCGTCTTGACACCCAAATATTCGGCAATGGTCTGCCCCACATCGGCGAATGATTCACGTATACCCAGATCCACGCCAGCTTTTACTCCTGGACCCCCTACCAACAATGGCACCATCTCGCGGGTGTGGTCGGTTCCGATAGTGGTCGGATCACAACCATGATCGGCAGAAATAATCAACAAATCCTGAGGCTGCATAACAGCGAGCAAATCCGGTAACCATGCATCGAACTCCTCCAAAGCGTTTCGGTACCCGTCTACATCGTTGCGATGCCCATACAGTTGATCGAAATCGACCAGGTTTACGAAAACCAGTCCTGAGAAATCCTCGCTCAACACTTCCAGTATCCGGGCCATACCATCTTCATTGTTTTTGGTGGGATGGCTTTCGCTTACCCCTCTTCCGGCGAATATGTCTTTTATCTTGCCTATCCCAACTACTTTTTGGCCGGCAGCGATAATACTATCGAGGATATTAAAGGCTGGTTCCAAGGAGAAGTCATGTCGATGGGGAGTGCGGATGAAACTGCCGGCTGAACCTATGAAAGGGCGGGCAATGACTCTTCCTACCCCATTTTCTCCCTGCAGCATTTGGCGGGCTATCTCACATATATGGTAGAGTTCCTCCAAAGGTACCACCTCTTCATGGGCGGCAATCTGAAAGACACTATCTGCGGATGTGTAAACGATGGGGAAACCCGTCTCAACATGGAGCTGTCCCAATTCATGGATAATCTCAGTTCCGGATGCAACTACATTTCCCAAAGTTTTTCGGCCAATTTTCTTTTCGAATTCCTCTATCAATGAAGAAGGGAAACCATTTGGATAGGTCGGGAAAGGCTTGTCCAAGATAATCCCCATCATCTCCCAATGCCCGGTGGTAGTGTCTTTTCCTTTAGACCTCTCGATCAGCTTACCGTATGCGCCCCTGGCCAACGCTGCTGGGCCGATCCCGGGCAGCTGGTCCAGATTGCCCAGGCCGAGACCCTGTAAATTGGGCAAGTGCAGCCCCTTCTCCGACTGGGCAATATGCTTCAGGGTGTTGCACGCTTCGTCGCCGTAAAAGCAACTATCAGCTGCGGCTCCTATACCTACACTATCGAGGATTATCAGAATAGCTCTCTTCCCCATTGCTTTTGCCTCCTTCTACTTAAAGAATTCAGTATGAAAGCTTCAAGATATTATTAAGCTCTTGGGTGACATTGATGATATACTTCGCGCAAACGGCTCTTGGTAAGGTGCGTGTAGATTTGGGTAGTGGAAATATCGGAATGACCCAGCATTTCCTGAACAGCCCTCAGGTCAGCACCATTTTCGAGAAGGTGGGTGGCAAATGAGTGCCGCAGCATATGAGGTGTCAACCCCTTATCAATTCCAGCCCGGTCTCCGTGTTGGGCCAGAATCTTAAAGAAACCCTGCCGGGACATTTTCCGGCCATGGGCATTAAGGAACATGGTTCGTTCCATATGTGCCTTTAACAGAAAAGGGCGTCCTTTGGCCAGGTATCGTTGCACCCAGAGTATAGATGTCTGATTTACCGGGATGATGCGTTCCTTGCGTCCCTTGCCCACGCAGCGAAGAAAGCCAGCCATTACATTTAGATCCTCTAACTGCAGGGAAAGCAATTCCGATACTCTTATCCCGGTACCGTACATGAGCTCAAGCATAGCCCGGTCCCTCAAGCCTATCGGTACCATGACATTAGGCTCCTCCATTAGGTTGTCCACCTCGGCAACAGTTAAAACCTGGGGCAGTTTACGCTTTATTTTTGGGGTTTCCATATCGGTGGTGGGATTTAGATTAAGATAACCTTCAGATACCAGGAATTTGTATAGCCCCTTGATACTCGAAAATGTCCGAGCTACCGTGGCATTGGCTGCCTGACGGTCCATTTCTCCGGCCAGGAATCCAATAATATGCCGTTTATTGACGCTCTCCCAATTGTCCAAATGATGATCCTGGTTCATATGGTGAGCAAATTTCCTGAGATCACGCCGATAAGCGTCAATCGTGTTGTCTGAGAGTCCTTTCTCATATTTTATATGGTTCAGAAAGGCTTCGATATAGTGCTCCACTGCCCTGCTCCCAATATTCAGATTTAATTTGGCATCTACTACTTTATTCCTGTTTAAACGACTTATTCCTTCTCCTCATGGTAAAAGTTTTGCATATGAATTACAAATTGATCAATAGAATCATTGAATTCGGTGCTGCTGGGCTGATCCGGTTGTTCAACCCGCATAGGATTGCCAGTGGGATGTTCGTCCTGCATCCACCCGCTGAACACAGGTATCTTCTCATTGAAAAGGCCGGCTACTTTAGGAACTGCAGCCGCAAAAAGCACCACCACAATTAAGATAGCAGCTCCCCGGATCAGTTTTTCCTTCCATTTTCCTACGACAATAACCATGTCCCAATTCCTCCCTTGCAATTTAAATAAATAAACTCAAGAACAGTGGTGACAAATAGGCTTCGATCAATGCCCCAACTAAGACGATTATTAATGATATAAGCATTAACAGGGTATAACTTAATAAGCCCCTACCTAAAGGGATGCCTATACCTGACCTGGAACGGGTTATGTATATTGAGAAATTAATTCCTACCACAGACCATATAACAAGCAGCGGTAAGTAAATTAAATTCTGCGGTACTATGGACAGTATGCTGATCAATATCCCTGACATTGCCTTTTCCTTAACCAGAAAGCACACCGTAAAACCCAGGGAAAATCCTTTAAGGAAAACAACAGCCAGAATCAAAGGCATACCGATTATAGTCAAACCCAGGAACCATATGGCAACAATACTCTTGGCTTGATTCAGAAAGGAGTTAAAAAGAATAGCCTGTTTGTTAAGTTGGGCATCGCTCCCTCCCTGTAAATAGTCATCAATTAAACCCAGCAAATGGGTCCTTACCCCATCAGTCAATCCGCCCGATTTATAATCACCGATGATAGTCCCGGCCAGGAAAATCAATACTATCAGCAGGTATTGCCATCTGTTTTCGCTTACATGCTGCTTCAGCCTGAGTGTTAATTTCATCGGCTTTCCTTTCCTAACCAATATTTAGCTGCAAGAGTTCTCTTTCCAATCATATTTTGTCCCGCTTTACTTTATGCACAAAAGATAGTAATCGCGCGGCTGAGGTGCTGCTGTAGGCAAGCAAAAAAGCCAGCGCTGGGCTGGCTCCTAAAGTGGGCAGGAATGGGTTGGAACTAAATCATATTGGACTTATGAAATACCTGATAAATGACTGGTACCACTTGTTTCTTGCGGGATAAAATACCCCGCAGAAAAATCCCCCCGTTCTTCTGCTCGTGTTGGAAGGCATCCTCAACCAATCCCCGTTTGGGACCAGCCAAAATTATTTCGGTACCCTCTTCAAAAATACTGGTAGCCATCAGGCACATCAATGCATAGCCTTTTTGAATACACAACTCTTCCATGGTCGCAGTCAATTTTGCCCTGCGTTCAGCAAATGCTTCCAGATCAACTGTTTCTATTTGACTAATAGCAAAGGTATTTTCTCCGCTGATGTACTCTTTTAAATCTTGACTGACAATTTCCTGATCAGACATTTTATCAGCCCGGTGTACTGTCGAATAAAGTGTTTTACCCCATCTCAAGGCATCCAGCCCGGATAATTTCTCAAGTTCTGCGGCTATGAACTTATCTTTGCTGGTGGTAGTGGGAGATTTAAAAATCATGGTATCGGACATTATCCCGGACAGCAGCAGGGCTGCCATTTCCTTGTTCAGCTGAACTGGTTGGCGCAGTAACATTTCCGCCACCAGGGTAGAGGTTGACCCAACCGGTTCGTTATGGAAAAAGATAGGCCAGAGTGTCTGCAGATCCCCCACCCGGTGATGATCAACTATCTCCAGGATCTCCGCTTCCTCGATGCCCTCGACAGCCTGTTTCTTTTCGTTGTGGTCAACCAATATAACCTGTTTTCTTTTCATCTGCAGTAAATTGTAGCGGGAAATCATACCCATAAAACGGTTATCGTCATCCACTACCGGGTAATTACGGAAGCGACTGGCCAACATGTTTCTTTTGGCCTCGTCCACCTTGTCGCCGGGCTCAAACAGAACCAATTGTTTGGTTTTCATAATGGTGCCGGCTGTCTGAGCAAGTAAATGCCGCACAATCTCGGGGCTTCTTTCAATATCACTCCCGGTTCCCAATGAGTCCAGGAATAACATGGCGATATCGCCAAGAGTCAGCAGGCCCAGGAATCCCTTTTTTTCATCTACAATCGGAAGAGTCTTGATCTTGTGGGAACGCATAAAGCTGCCTAACTCGGCTAAAGTGACTTCCGGGCCCGTAAAAGGCGGCATTTCTTCTTCAAGAAGGTCCTCGACCCGGGTACTGACATCCTTTACAACTTCGGGATGCTGCAGCCCCAGGTGATCAAGCAGCCAAGTCAGGTCTTCGTTCAATTCACCGGCGGACGCAGCTACAAACAACCCTTGATCAGTGCTCTGTTTGTAAACCTGGTAGGCGATGGCGGAAGCAATGGAATCAATATCAGGATTACGATGGCCAATAATGTAGATTGGTCTCAAAAAGCGTCCCTCCCTCTTTCCTCTCCAGATTCATTATAATTAAAAAAGGTGTCATCTTCAGCTTAAACCGAAATCTTACCATACTTACCGCCTCCGCCAGTTCCAATATTAAGCTGGCCGGAACGCATAGACTGAATGACCGCTGCTATCTTGGCACCGGCCACCATCCCAATCGCTTCAATCGGGACTTCCTCCATAACCTTTATTTCATTAGCGAAGGCTTGCAGCAATTTGTTATAAGCTGCCGGACCCACCCCAGGCAGATCCTTAAGGGGGATGCGATAATAATATGGGGGTCGGCCAACCGGACTGCGGCTTTCATTATAATCACGAATACTTACGATCCGATCGAACACTCCCATCGTGATTCGCGGGTTGCCGCATAAACGGCAGGAAGTTACCGGGGGCTCGTCTGCGGTGATATGGTCACAAAGCGGGCAGTAAGTGCGGTGATATTTGCCCATCCGCGGATGCAGGCCGTAATTGGCCGCTACCCTCCGGTCCCCCAGTCCATTCAAGCAAAGAAATAATTCTGCAAAATTTTTATCGTGCATATGTAAAAGGTTGAATTCCCGTCCTATGTTCATTGAGGAATGAGCATCCGAATTGGACAAGTAGGTGAAATGGCAGGTTTCACTGAGCGTATCGGCTAAATAGGTATCCGAACTCAAGCCAAGCTCCAGCACTTTAATATCCGTGTAAGACGGTCCCATTTGCCGGGCCAGTTTATCGGCCCAGGCTCCATACGCACCTTTATGCGGAGTAAAGGCGTGTGCCAGGCAGAAGATCCCTTCTAATCCTTGACACACATTAAGCATCTCGGCCACCGAAGCATCCGCCTTTTGAGTAGACAATCCCATATTGCGGACCCTGGTGCTTAGATACCGCTGCCAAATTCGCAATGAGTCCAAACCCGGAAGATAAACAATTACATGGATGCCCTCCCGGGTCTCCACTTCCGAACCGGTAATCAACAGCACTCCATTCGCAGCTATAAACCCGCCCTGGCTAAGCTCAGTGAGATCCCCGCTGTGAACCATTTCTTCAATTTCAGACATGACAGGTATGGTGGCGCTGTCTGCCACCCCAACTATATCTAAACCTTTACGCGGTGCATCCTGGTAAATTATCGAGGTCAGGGTCAGGCCGCGGGCTGCGGTAATCTTAACCGGTTTGCCCTTAGCCCAGCCAATGTGGATGTGAAGGTCGGCAGTAAAGATTCTATTTTTGGGAATAGGCATATTGTATTCCTATTATGCTCTTGCCATCGGCAATTTGACCGGTAAATATGCTCTGGTAGGCTTCATCCAATGACATGGTGACAGTCTCCACGAATTCGTCGTGGTCAAGCTTGTTTTCACCAGCGGTTAATCCGGTAGCCAGGTAAATATGCAGAAATTCACTGGTAAATCCGGGGGCGCTGTAGTAACCCAGGATCTCTTGCCAGTGTTCAGCTTTAAGGCCGGTTTCTTCTTCCAACTCACGCTTAGCACATGCCAGAGGCTCTTCATTTTCCTCAAGTGTACCGGCCGGTATCTCAAGCAGGATCTTCTCGGCTGGCTTGCGATACTGTCTGACCAGGATAATCTCATTATCATCCTGCAGGGCAACGATAGCCACCGCACCAGAATGGTCAACTACTTCACGCTGTCCCACATGACCATCAGGAAGTTCGACCGTATCCACCCGCAATTTAACTATCTTACCGGAATAAATCTGCTGAGAACTTAGAGTTCTTTCGGTTAAGTCCATTTATTTCCACTCCTCCTGAATATATCCTCCGGGTAATGCATACACTTGGGTTGAGGTGATAACGATGGAATTATTAGTATATAAAAAGGGATTCTTCTTTGCCGGCACATGGCAGGATTTATTAGGCCTAATGGCTGATTATCCGCCCCAGACCACTCTCAAAGAGTTTATCCGATTGCACCAAAACTAGGTCTTGGCTTTTTAGAGGGCTGCTTCCCTGATAATGCTGAGAATCCAGGCAGCATCCTTGACCAGGTCATTGGTTGTGATAAATTCGTCCACGGTATGGACTTTCTGCATTCCGATTCCCAGATTGGCGCAGGGTATACCGGCACCATTTATAATGCTGGCGTCACTGCCGCCGCCTGTACCTTCCAGCTTTCCGATAATACCTATTTTCTCAGCGGCCTTGACCGCCAGGGTTACGACTTCATCATCAGGATTCAAAGCTGTCTCCGGATAAAGCAAAACCACATCAACCTCGGGACGGCCACCGTTCTTGATAACCTCCGCCTTGAAAGTCTCACACAATTCCTCGGTTAACAGATTAAGTTTCGCCCGCTGCAGACTGCGCGCTTCACCTTTTACCCGGCAAAAAGCCGGGACTATATTACGGGCCAGTCCCCCCTCTATAATTCCAAAATTACAGGTAGTCTCATGGTCGACCCGTCCAGATGGCATCTTGGCTAATGCCTGGGCCATAATATGTATGGCATTATGGCCATCTTCAGGATTAATACCGGCATGGGAGGCCTTACCGTATACTTTGTATTCTATCTCGTTTTGGCAGGGGGATTTGACAATGATAGTACCAGGATTGCCCCCGCTGTCCAGTACATATCCCTTTGGGGCTTTAATGACCGAGAAGTCGAAGTTCTTAATCCCGAGCAAACCCTGTTCTTCGCTCACCGTAAACAGCAATTCCAGGGGAGGGTGGTCAAATTTTTGCTCCAGAATAACCTTGACCGCCTCCAATAATGCGGCTATACCCGCTTTGTCATCACTCCCGAGAATGGTGTCACCAGAGCTTTTAATCAATTCCTCTGCCTGATCTACCACAATTTCAGCTTTTATATTGTTGCCGGGTACAACCGTATCCATGTGCGCAGCTAAAAGCAGCGGCGGTTTATCTATGGTTCCAGGGATCTTAACCAAATAATTGCCGGAATTCCCGCTCAACCTGGTGCCGGCATCGTCCTCTTGCCCAACCAGCCCCAACTGAGCAAATTCTGCCTGCAGGAAATCCCGAAATGGGCCTTCATGACCAGACACTGAACCGACTTCGACCATACGCAGAAAACTTTCAATCAGTCTCTCACGGTTGATCGGGTAGTTATCCGAAAAGTTCATATCTTTCCGTAATCCCCTTTCTTGTGGCATAACAGCAATAACCCAAAAGCATCAGGCAACATTACCTTAGACTTCTATAGATGTGTTTCTTTATTATTCCCAGTATCTGTCCCTAACCATCAGGCTCCTGCCCATGTCCAGCGAACGTATTCACGGCCAATGTTTGCATTTCCTGATTTTACCCATAATATCACATCAAAGATGGCAAGACCTATTATTCGCCATTAGAGCTTAGAGCTAATTTAAACGGATTATAGTGCACACCATGGTCGTAGGTATCAATACCTTCTTTTTGTTTGAGGAATCTGACCACGGCATAGGTTAGCGGGGTAGCCAGAACCTCATAAGCAACTTTCCATCCATATTGCACGAATACCATACCCATAAAAATATCAGTGGAATATAATCCAGCGAAGGCAATACCCATAAAGACCAGGGTGTCCACCCCCTGACCCACCAGGGTAGAACCAATGGTACGAGTCCATAGCCATTTTCCTGCGGTTACTATTTTTAAGCGGGAAAGGATGGCCGAATTAGTGAATTCCCCCATAAAATAGGCGCATAGTGATGCCAGGACAATACGCGGCGCAAAACCAAGTACAGTGGTGTAGGCGCTTTCAAATTCCCAGAAAGATGGACTCGGTAAGGTTACTACGATCATAAACACCAGGGCCATCAATAGGTTGGCTCCAAAACCAAGCCATATGGTTAGACGGGCCCGTTTAAATCCATACACTTCGGTTAATATATCCCCGAAAATATAGGTGATCGGGAACAGAAACAAATCGGCAGTAAGAGTCATGCCGCCCAATTGGACCAGGCGTCCGGCGACAATATTGGTGATGAGTAAGCAGGTGATAAATAGGCTGGTAATAGCTAGATAAGAAGTGGAAACACTGAGTTCGGACCTCGATTGCATAAAAGTAATTCCTCCTTGTTTTTTTAAGCGGGTGGTTCTGCGACCGCTGTTATTAATTTTTCACAAGAATTATATCACATACGGCAGCCTTCGGGTCAAACCCAAAAATCAGTGGCATGATTCCTGTATGATTGCAGTTGCCAGGCAAGTTAGCTAATATATTAAATAATTCGCTAAGATGATTATGAAGGAGACTGCTAAAATGACATTGAAGGAAGCGTTGGAATTATCGATCCAGGCCGAGAAAGCTGCAATGGATCGCTACAGCAATTTAGCCCAGGAAGTAGAGGACCCGGAAACCAGGTTAATGCTGGAGCAAATAGCCAAAGAAGAAGAAGGGCATCTGAAGAGACTAAAAGAGAGATTGAAATCGGTATCTTTGGTAGATTAATGGGCTGCTGTATTCAGAGCTCTTACAGTACCGGTTAAAATAATGGCACAGATTATGGCCAAAGTTATTCCGGTAAATATCAATTTGCCGCGTACATGTAAATCACCCTGGGCGTGCTCAGCCAGATAATGGGTCAAAATGACGGTGTTGCCTGAGAACAATACAAGAATAACAAACTGAATCCAGCTGGGGATGATCTCCGCCGCGGTATGAGTCAGGTGGGACCACAGCGTATGACTGTAATATGCTAATACAATAAATTCGATCAAGCCTGCTGCATATTGGTAGACCAGGCTTTTCTTTTGCATTTCGGTATTAATATTCAGTAGTTCCCTGATCTGCTCCTGAGTAGATATGTTAGTTCTGCTGTTGATAACTTGGATTTTACTCTGAACTACTTCAATGGCCGCCTGATAATTGTTTTCAGCCAAAACCAGTTCCTGGTAGGTTTGATTTAATTCATCCCGGCGCTCATAATAAGGCATCATTATTTTGGCCATTTCTTCAGAACTTGAGGAAAATGCAGGTTCACCCGAAAGTCTTCTTTCCATGTCGTCGATTCTCGAGCCCAGCTTTTTGGCCCCATCCCCAACCAATTTCCGGTCGCCCACCAATTTAGCATAGGCTGTTGCCAATCCCTCAATATCCTGTTCCAATTCTTCACTAATATTCATAGAGGGCTGGTTCATAACCAGCTTGGTATGTAAGATGCGTATTAACTCTTTCTCCAGGGTTTCTTTTTCATCATTAATAGTAGAGGTACGATCACGTAAAAGATTATTCAATTCATATAGATAGATCATCTGTCCATGAATGATCGGCATCTTACGAATTAGCAGAGGAACCGATATAGGTTGTGAATTGGTTGGGGTATACATGTAGATGGCTTCATGATCTCTTTTGTCTATAGGAAGGCGAATCAACTCACCGCTTGAATAAAACAATGGCTTTTTATCCCGGCAAGGCAGCAGCGGTGCAATAGCATTCAGTGAGGCCTGCCAGTTGTCATCGGTGCTAACCAGTACCGTTAGCCTGCCCATTAGATCGTCGCCATCCAAACTCGCTTCTGATTCCCAGGCCTGCATTAGCTCCCAGCCACTATTCCATGAGGTCTCATCGGCAGAAGTTTTCACCCCCAGTATACCCATCTTGCCGGAAGCATCTGCAAGAGTAAAATAAAATCGGCCTATGTTGTCAAAATCTGCAGCTGAGGCATTATTTACTTGATCAAGTGAATTACGTTTGAAAACATTTATCAAGTTTTCTTGCTGTTCCAGATCATCTCTCAGAGAATAATAGTACCGCAGGATATAATTTGCCAACGTAACCAGCTCCATCATTTAATTGATATTAAAATAATAACATTAAGGGATCTTTGCGCGCCATCCCCAACCGGGACCAGTGGTGTCCAAATAAACAACAGAACAAAAGTTCAGGGGTGAACTATAGGACAGGGGTGTACCGAACCATAGTTCAGGGGTAGAGATGAACAATAGTTCGGGGGTCAGAGGCTTCAATCCCAGGCGGATTGGGCTTCCCGGGCATGCCTAAAGAAAGTATTAAAGAAAGTTAAATACATCTATTATATATACACTCGTAACTCCACTCCCTATAAGGTTTCATATTATTTA
>CAZOZX010000052.1:0-14167 GCA_964584415.1 uncultured Syntrophomonas sp. | reverse complement strand
GAATGAACTTGAAGGTTCTAGTGTGTGTTAAGCAAACATTTGACACCGAAGCCAAAATTGAATTGAAGGACGGCAAAATTTCCGATGCTGGTATTAACCTTATCATCAATCCTTATGATGAGGTAGCAGTTGAGGGCGCAATTCAGTTAAAAGAAAAGGGTATTGCTACTGAAGTAGTAGTACTCAGTGCCGGATCTGACAAGGCTATGGATGCCATCCGCACTGCATTGGCAATGGGAGCCGATCGGGGAATTTTAGTAAAACAGGATAGCGCTGCTGATGAATATGCTCGCGCTGTTGCTCTGGCTGCAGCAATCAAAGCGGAAAATCCGGAAATAGTATTAGCCGGTCACGTCGCCGCAGATGATGGTTCGTCTCAGGTTCCGACCCGTATCGCAGAAATTTTAGGCTTACCTCATGTTAATGTTATCACCGCAGTCGAAATCGCTGGTGGAAAAGCTACCTGTACTTGTGAAGCTGATGGCGGAACTTCAGTAATCGAAGTAAGTATTCCTGCCGTGATTTCCAGTCAAGTAAGCTGGAACGAACCCCGTTATCCTTCGATGAAGGGTATTATGGCTGCAAAGAAAAAACCGGTTGCAACCAGTGACGCTGGCGCTGTTGCCAACAAGGTTAATATAGTTGAATTTGCTCTGCCTGCTGCCAAGACTGCAGGTATCAAGATTGAAGATGAAGCTGATGTATGTGCAGCCAAACTGGCCGACTGGATGAAGAATACCGTTAAGGTAGAAGTAAAATAAGCACATAAATTTTGATTTATGTATAAAAAAGGAGGGTAATTCATGGCAGGAACATGGGTTTTTGTTGAACAAAAAGATGGTAATATTCGTAAAGTTACGTTTGAAATGTTATCTGAATGCAAAAAGGGCGGCGACGAGGTAGCTGCAGTTGTATTTGGACAAGGTGTTGCAGGACTGGCAGGCGAACTGGCAAAATACGGCGCAGACAAAGTTTATGTTGCCGATGATGCTATTTTCGCCGCCTACAATACCGGGGCTTATGTAGCTCAGATAGTAGCTATGATAAACGAATTCAGCCCCAATGCTGTTCTGTTTGCTCATTCCTTCAATGGACGTGATATGGCTTCCAGACTTGCTCAGAAGTTGGATGCTGGTCTGGCTACTGACGCTGTTGCAGCTGACATTTCAGCTGGCAAGGGCATTTTCACCAGAGCCATCTATGCTGGTAAAGCTCTGGCTAAGGTAGAAGTAACCGGGAGCCCGGTTCTGGCAACCATCCGCCCGGGCGTTTGGGAAGTTGGTTCCACTGCTGGTGCTGGCGCAGTTGTAGATGCTGCTGTAGCTGCTACTGCTGCTGATGTTTATCAGGTTATGAAGGAATTCAAACCTACTATTTCCGCACGTCCTGACCTGGCTGAAGCAGCCGTAGTTGTATCCGGCGGACGTGGATGTAAGGGGCCGGAAGGAATCAAATTGGTTGAGCAATTGGCTGACATGCTGGGTGCTGCCGTAGGCGGATCCAGAGCATCAATCGACTCCGGATGGCTGGGACATGAACTCCAGGTAGGCCAGACCGGAAAGGTTGTTCTCCCCAATCTGTATATTGCTTGTGGTATTTCCGGAGCAATCCAGCATCTGGCTGGTATGTCCTCTTCTAAATTCATTGCTGCTGTCAACACTGATACAGAAGCTCCTATCTTCGGAGTATCTGACTTCGGCGTAGTTGCAGACCTGTTTAAAGTAATACCGGTTTTGATGACCGAGCTCAAAAAGTAGAAAACTCCTAGTTATATTGGTGTTACAGGATATGCGTTCGCGCGCATATCCTGTAAACCTCGCTTATCGTATTAAGGAGGGAATTGGATAAATGATTTTCGGAGCACACCCCCTCAGGGGTTTTTACGAAGTCCCAATGCGCGAGGTCGGGGCAAACATTCCCTACGAGTGGCTGATATATTTATTTATGTTTATACCAATTGGAATCATTCTATTTGGTATGTGGAAACGTATTGAGGTATGGATGCTGGCCAAGGGGAATATCCATAGAAACGACCGTATATGGGACCGTATTGTTTCCTTCCTCGTTAACAGTTTTGGCCAGGCCCGGGTGATTAGAAAACCTTTACCAGGCTGGATGCACTTTTTCCTGTTTTGGGGTTTTGCATTACTGGCTATGGCTGCCGGTCTGGATGCAGCCCACTATTGGATTCACTGGCCGCATTTAGCAGGCGCAACCTATATAGGCATGTCCTGGATTGTTGACGTAACCGGATTCTTAGCTTTAATTGGTATCATAGTTCTTGCTTATATCCGCTATGTTCAGAAGCCTGATCGTTTAAACGACACTAAATCATCTGATGGATGGGTTATTTTACTGGTATTCACCATTCTCTTCACTGGTTTTGTAATTGAGGGCGCCAGAATAGCAGCCCAGATTCAGATGACCCCCTTCATGGAACAGGTTCCCTATGAGAAAATAGCATCGCCATTCGGTTGGATGTTTGCTGCCGCCATGGGTGGAATGTCTGTTGACAGCTTATTGATGTGGCACCGCTTATTATGGTGGTTCCATATGACTATTGCTTTCCTCTTCATAGCTTTAATCCCCTTCACCAAGCTATGGCACATTGTTGCCGGCATGTTTAACTACGCTTTCCGTGATCTGGAACCCTCTGCTAACCGGATGGTTTACAATATCGAGGAAGCTGAAACATTCGGGGTAGAGCATATTGAAGATTTCGGGTGGAAAGACTTGCTCGATCTAGATGCCTGTATACGCTGCGGTCGCTGTCAGGAAAACTGTCCCGCGTTTAATACTGGCAAACATTTGAATCCTAAGATCACCCTCATCCAAAACATGAAGGCTCATTTGGATGCCAAGGCACCATATCTGATTGCCAATAAAGGCGCAGATGCCCATGTTGAAGAGATGGCCATGACTGACGAAGCAGCTGCTGAGGCTGTAAATCCGATGGAACAGAGCCTGCTTTACGATGTTGTAACATCCGAAGTTATTTGGGATTGCACCAACTGCCGGGCTTGTATGGAACACTGCCCGATGTATATTGAACACATTCCCAAGATCACTGAGATGCGCCGCAACCTGGTAATGTGGCAGGGTGATATGCCGGGTGAAGCCCAGGCAGCATTCACCAACATGGAACGCAACTACAATCCATGGGGTGTAGGCTGGGCTGGCCGCGCAGGATGGCTGCAAGAAAGAGGCATCAGAGAAATGGTCAACCTGCTGCCTGAGGACGGCGGGGAATTCGAATATCTGCTCTATGCTGGCTGTGCAGTTTCATTCGACGATCGTTATAAGAGAGTCGGGGAAGCCTTGGTTAAACTATTGAACAAGGCAGGAGTGAAATTTGGATATCTGGGTACAGAAGAATACTGCTGCGGTGATTCGGCACGCAGACTGGGTAATGAATATCTTTACCAGACGCTGGCTAATCAAAACCTGGAGTCCTTCAATAATTACGGTGTTAAAAAGATCATTGTTGTTTGCCCGCATGGTTACAATACCTTGAAGAATGAATATCCGCAAATGGGCGGCAACTTTGAAGTTTATCATTACACCGAAATACTTGCCAAACTGGTAGCTGAAGGTAAATTGAAACCCACTAAGCCTCTTGGAGTTAAGATGACTTATCACGACTCCTGCTTCCTGGGCAGACACAACGATATTTATGATCAACCCCGTGCAGTTTTGAAATCGGCTGGCGGTTCCATTGTTGAGATCGAAAAAGGCCGCAATTTTGGATTCTGCTGCGGAGCTGGCGGAGGTCGGATGTGGTTGGAAGAAGAAGCCTTTGAAGGTTTCAAACGTATCAATGATACCAGAACCGATCAATTATTAGAACCCGCACCCCAGATGATAGTAACCAACTGCCCCTTCTGTTTAACCATGATATCTGATGGTGTCAAAGGTGCAGAAGCTGACAAAGAAGATCCCACCAAGGTATTTGACGTAGCTGAGGTCTTGTGGCAGTCAATGAGCTAAAAGTATAGTTCATACGATTATGAAGAGGATTCCCGAATTAGGGAATCCTCTTTTTTTTAATAATCCGAATTTGTCGCTGGTTGGATTTGCATATATACGTATACATGCTAAAATACTAAGAAATGTTTTATTGAATGTTTTACAAAGTTTATTAGTGCAGTAAAGGGTGGCCGACAAGAAAGGGGAACATGAGTGAATATTGCTGTTTATCCGGGTAGTTTTGATCCTATTACCTACGGGCATGTTGATATACTAGAACGGTCCAGTAGGATGTTTGATAAAATTATCGTAGCGGTCGTTCATAACATTGGCAAACAAGCACTGTTTACTCTGGACGAGAGAGTCAATCTTATTCAACAAACGACTCGTCACCTGCCCAACATTGAGATTGAATCATTTAGAGGGCTAACAGTCGATTTTCTCCGAGCCAAGCAGGCACTTACAGTAATCAGGGGATTAAGGTCGTGTACTGATTATGAGTATGAAGCGCAAATTGCTTTATACAACAAACATCTTTATCCAGCCAGCGAAACAATATTTATATTGGCTGACAGCAATTACATGTATTTAAGCTCCAGTGGAGTAAAAGAAGCTGCCCTCTTAGGTGGCGACGTCAGCAGCATGGTCCCTCCGATAGTTGATAAGTATCTGGCCGAAAAACTGGAACAAATCAGAGCAAATATGTAGTCTGATAAAATAACTGTCCTCTGAGCAGGGGACAGTTTTTTAGTTATAGACTACTAGCATAGTTTAATGGCAACCTTAACCTGGCCGCAGTTAGGCATAGTAAGTATTTTGGGGTATAATTGCTTTATCATATCGGAAAGGAATAACTTATGGCCGAGAGAGACCGACAAATAAAAATAGTTGACCAGGGAAAGAATGTCAGATTATTTTTGGCCCGCACCACCCATTTAGTGGAGGAAGCCCATCAAAGGCATGAAACCTCTGCGACAGCCACTGCAGCTTTGGGCAGGGTAATAACTGCTGCCGTAATGATGGCCAGTGAGCTTAAAGGGCAGGAAGATTCTTTGACCCTGAAGATAAACGGCAATGGTCTGGCTGGAACCATTCTGGCTACCGCTGATCCATGGGGAGGTGTGAGAGGTTTTATCGCTAATCCTCAAGCAGATTTACCCGAATTCTCCCCAGGCAAATTGGCGGTCGGCGAATTGGTTGGTACAGAAGGATATTTGGAGTTGGTCAAGGACCTGGGTTTAAAACAGCCCTTTACGGGTCGGATTGAGTTAGTCAGCGGTGAAATAGCAGAGGATGTCGCCGAATACTATTTAAAATCTGAACAGGTGCCGGCTTTGGTATCATTGGGCGTATTGGTGGCGCCGGATCTGAGTGTAAGGGCGGCCGGAGGTCTGATTGTCCAGGCCCTGCCTAATGCTGACGATACAATCCTTAAAATTATAGAGGAAAATATTTTGAGCATGGGCTCCATCAGCAGCCTGATGGATAATTATACATGCCTGGAAGACATCGCCCCTCGTATACTGCAAGGAATTGACCATGAGATTATCGAAGAGATTGATTTCAAATTCCACTGCAAATGCAGCCGTGATAGATTATTGGGTGTATTGCAGAGACTATCGCCGGAGGAACGAATGGAAATCCAGCAGGATGCCAAAATCGAAGTGGTATGTAATTTTTGCCGGCAGCGCTACTTATACGATCGCGAAGAACTCGAGAGCCCAGAAAATAATTAAGCCTCAGATAGGTTAATACCCAAGGCTTAAAAAGCTGGTTTTATGTTTACAGGGCTCTTTCAACTTTTCCAGATCGTAAGCAACGAGTACAAACATACAGTTTGGTGGGGGTCTTGTCTACCAAAACCTTAACCCGCTGTACATTGGGTTTAAACTGACGATTGGTTCTTATATGGGAATGGCTATACCTCTTGCCAAAAGTAACGCCTTTTCCGCAAATTTCACATTTTGCCACTATTATGCCCCCTCTCTATAACAAATGCACTTTAGTATTTTATCAAATAGCATTGCAAAGGGCAAGAAGAAGGAATAAATAAGGGAATATAGAATTAAGATTATGTTATATAGGAGGTATAAAGGATGTACAAGATTAAAAGCAACGAGCTGGGTGATATTACTGTGACCCGGGAAATGGTTGAGACCCTGGCTGGATTAGCAACGATGGACTGTTATGGTTTGGTTGGCATGGTTCCACAAAATATTCAAAGCGGAATCAGCAATATTCTGGGAATAGAATCAATACGCAAAGGTGTACAGGTGAGTTCTAACGATGAAGGACTGGTAATCGATGTCTTTGTTATTGTAGGTTATGGGCTGAAAATACCAGAGGTGGCCTCCCAGGTAATGCAGAAGGTTGCTTATGTTTTGGAGAACAATGCCCAAATTCCAGTAGCTGCTGTAAATGTAAACGTAAAAGGAGTAAAGGTAGCCACAGATAAATAGTTGGGAGGATATGGGGTTTGAATTTGGACAGCATAACCGGTAATGATCTGGCCCGGAGTGTAAAGGCGGGTTGCATAAGGTTAGAACATAATCGGGACAAAGTAGACTTGCTTAACGTTTTTCCGGTGCCCGACGGTGATACCGGTACTAATATGTATTTAACCTTATTGGCGGCGGCCAAAGAAGCTGAAAAGAACAGTAATGAACCACTAGGTAAAGTTGCCAAGGCCATATCATTGGGATCGTTAATGGGGGCGCGGGGGAATTCCGGTGTCATAATGTCGCAAATATTCCGGGGTATGGCAAAGGTTTTGGAAGGCAAAACGCAAGCTAATGCGGTTGAGTTGGCTCAATCATTACGGGCCGGTTCCGACACAGCCTATAAGGCTGTTATGAAGCCGGTGGAGGGTACAATCCTCACGGTTATACGTGAGATAGCTTCCACTTGTGAAAAGGAAGCCCTAGTGGGGAACGATATACTGGGATCTTTATTGGCCGGTACTGAAGAAGGACTCAGGGTATTGGAAAAGACTCCTTCTATGCTGGCTATACTGAAAGAAGCAGGAGTAGTTGATGCGGGGGCCCGCGGTTTGCTTTACTTCCTGGAAGGATTTATAGACGGGTTAGCCCAGGAAAAAGATATTACTTTGGATGAATATAAAGAAAAATTATCAGTGCCGCATGTTATCCAAGATCAGAAAGCCGATATTGGGTTAGACTTTCAATATTGCACGGAGCTTTTGCTGAAGGGAACATCCCTGGATACGGAAGATTTGAAAGACCACCTCTCTCCACTGGGTGACTCTATGCTGGTTGTAGGGGACGAGGAACTGATCAAGGTCCATATTCACTCCAACCATCCCGGCAAGGTTTTGGAGACCTGCCTGCAATTCGGTACGATAAGTGATGTTAAGATCAACAATATGGTGGAAGAGGTTCATGAGCAGCGCAACAAATGGGATGAAGAACAAGTCCAGCCAATCCGAAAAATTGGAGTGGTGGCAGTAGCCGTAGGTGAAGGTATAAAGAAAATGCTGGAAAGCCTGGGGGTCGATGAAATAGTGGAAGGCGGGCAGACAATGAATCCCAGTACGGAGGATTTGATTAAAGCCTGCGACCAGGTCGATGCCAGCCAGATCATAATTCTGCCGAATAACAGCAACGTAATAATGACTGCCGAGCAAGCCAGACATTTGAGCAGCAAAGTGCTGGAAATTGTCCCGACCAAATCGGTTATGCAAGCCATCAATGCTCTGATAGCCTATAACGATGAGGGCGATTTAGAAAAAGTGGCCGAAGCCATGAAAAAGGAAATCAACAATATTTCCTATGGAGAGGTCACGTATGCGGTCAGAAATTCTACCTTTAATGGCTTGGACATAAGAGAGGGCGATTACATAGGTTTGATTAATGATGACATTACCACCAGGGGTGCAACCGCGGAAGAGGTGGTTATAAATTTACTGGAGAAAATGCAGGTGCAGGACCATGAATTGCTAACTATCTTTTACGGTTCAGACACTTCCGAAAATGACGCCTTACAAGTTAAAGGAAGGATAATGGGACTCTATCCGGACAGTGAAATAGAGATGCACTTTGGCGGCCAGCCCCATTATAATTATTTGCTTTCGGTAGAATAAAGGGTAGAAAACTAAGGAACGAAAATGAAAAGCTTAACTGAAGACGTGCAATATATCAAAGGAGTCGGTCCTCAGCGCACTAAAATGCTTGCCAAATTAGGGATGTTAACCGCTTTTGATGTCCTATGGAACGTACCCCGGACCTACCTGAACCGAAGTAATATTGACAAAATTGCAACCCTGTCTGAAGGGGACACGGCAAGCATTAAGGGCTGTATTACAGCAGCCAATAGCAACCGTACCAGGCGGGGTTTTAATATCTTTAAGGCTAGGATTGAAGATGCTTCCAGTTCTATTACTGCGGTGTGGTTTAACCAACCTTATTTGTCACGCCAGATCAAAGTGGGACAGGAAATATTTTTAATGGGTCGCGTCAAGAACAATTATGGTAATTTAGAGATATATCCGACTGAACATGACATAATTGACAGCGAAATAAGCGATCTGCCTATAATGCCGCTTTATGCCCTTACTGAAGGGCTAAACCAGAGGAACATCCGCAAAATTATGCTAAATGCTCTGAACGAGTATCTGCCCTACTATCCTGAAATAATGGATGAGAATGTGCGCTCACGTTATAACCTTTGTAATATAGGTTATGCTATCCGCAACCTGCATTTTCCCACCTCGGGAGGTGCTTATCTTGAGGCCCGCCGTCGGTTGGTGTTTGAAGAGCTGCTTCTATTTGAATTAAATATAGCCATGAACAAATCGCAGGGAGAAGGCTTAGGTGCTATTACCCATGAACCCGAAAACGATTTGGTTGATCGAATTATTTCCAATTTGCCGTATAACTTAACCGGGGCCCAACAGAGGGCAGCCAACGAAATATTTGCTGATATGACTGCCCCGATCATTATGAACCGGCTGCTGCAGGGTGATGTTGGATCAGGCAAAACGGTCATAGCCGCTCTGGCTATGGCTCGGGCTGTAGCCAGCGGCTACCAGACGGCAATTATGATTCCAACCGAGATCCTGGCTGAACAACATTTTAATTCCCTGTTAAATATCTTCAATGGTACCGAGGCAGTTGTAGCCCGCCTAACGGGGGCTACACCGATAAGGGAGCGGAAGCTTATCCTGGAAGCCATTGCCGGAGGAGAGATAGATATATTGGTTGGCACTCATGCTCTGATTCAGGATGAAGTTGTCTTCAGAAGACTGGGACTGGTTGTTATTGATGAGCAGCATCGCTTTGGGGTCAGACAGAGGGCAAAATTAGGTTATAAAGGATCGATGCCGGATATTTTGGCTATGACTGCTACCCCAATTCCGAGAACACTGGCCTTGGCCCTGTATGGAAATCTTAACGTCTCCGTGATAGATCAGATGCCTCCGGGACGGTTGCCAGTCAATACTATTTTTATTGCCAACTCATCTCGTGGAAAAGCCTACCGGTTTGTTCATTCAGAAATAAAAAAAGGCCGGCAAGCTTACATAGTCTGCCCGCTTATTGAAGAATCCGAAAAGCAAGATTTGCAGGCTGCCGAGTCTTTATATCAAGAATTGCGCAGTATAATCCTCCCGGATGTAAACATTGGACTCTTACATGGGCGTATGAAAGCCGGGGAAAAAGAAAAAATAATGGATTTGTTCAAAAGTGGATCAATTGACCTGCTAGTTACTACCACGGTGATTGAGGTTGGAGTTGACGTAAAAAACGCATCTGTGATGCTTATAGAGCACGCAGAACGATTTGGAATCTCACAATTACATCAATTGCGCGGCAGAGTAGGACGTGGTTCAGAGCAGTCATATTGTGTCCTTATTGGAAATCCGGGCACTGACGAAGCTAAGCAGCGGTTGAGAGCAATAGTTGAGACTGCCGATGGTTTCCAATTAGCCAATGAAGACTTAAAAATTCGAGGTCCAGGTGATTTCTGGGGCGTCCGGCAGCACGGGATTAATGATTTGAAGCTAGCCAATTTGGTCAGCGATCAGGATATACTGCTGGAAGCCATGGAACTGGCAAATGACTTAATTAATGATCTAAAGAATCGAGACGAACTTATAGAATACATTGCCAGGAAATTCAGAACCCTATCTTCCGTGACCTTGAACTGAAAATATTTAATGTGCTGATTTTAAGCCTAAAAATTAAAATAAAGGCCATCATAATACTGCCGGAACAATTCAGGCAGTATTATTATTTGGCCATGATTTTGAAAAATGGCTTAAAAATGCCAGGATGGTGATAAGGTTCCAGGAGGTGATAAGGTGACGGGAAGTAAGAGAGAGCAGACTAATAAAAGATCAGGAAAAAATCCAGCTAATGATTTGCAGCAACAAAACCTGGAAAGACTAAAATTTGAAGTTGGCCAGGAAATGGGTATCCATACTAAGCAAAAAAATAAAAAGTATTGAAAAAACTGCTAGCATATAAGATTCGACGCAGGAAACACTATGACTAGAAAATATAAAGGAGGTGAAATCAAATGGCAAGTCGCAGCAACAGACTTTTGGTTCCTGAAGCAAGAGCTGGCATGGATCAGTTCAAAATGGAATCTGCTTCGGAAGTAGGGGTTAATTTAAAACAGGGCTACAATGGAGATCTGACCTCAAGACAAGCTGGTTCCATCGGTGGCCAGATGGTCAAGAAGATGATCCAGTCCTATGAACAGGGTAAAACTGGCCTGAAATAATAGCTTTAACTAACACTAACCATACTAAACCGAACAGGCGGATGCTTCATATCCGCTTGTTTGCATTTCTGTGCTAATAGAGAATAAGTGTTTAAACCATGCTTTAGGTTAGCCTTAGGTAGCATAGAGTTCAAGTTGTTCCTGGGAGATACCCGGGAAAAGTGAGGTTGCAACCCCCATTGCCAATATCCGTGAGGTATTTTCTATTATGTCGTCAATCTCCTTGGGAGTTACGGTCAGACTGCCGCCAAAAAAGGAAAGAATATCTTTTATCGTATCATTGGCCCTGGACTCTACGAAAGAAACGCCATTGTTTACACAGTATTGACGGATAGCCTGATTGGTGATAATGGCGGCATTAACGATTGTGGGGCAGCCGACCGCAATTACCGGTATTCCTAATTCCTGCTGAGTGAGAGCTTGACGGGAATTACCGATCCCGCTTCCGGGCTGAATGCCGGTATTACTCATCTGAATCGTGGTGCCAATCCGTTCCACATTCTGGGCCGCAAGAGAATCAACGACAATTAGAACGGCTGGTTTGATATTATCAACTACCCCCTTTATAACATCAAAGGTTTCCAAACCGGTAATTCCAAGAACACCCGGGGCAATACCACAGGTAGGGCGCATTCCTTCTACCAGAGCCTCCGGTGCGTATTGATGATAATGGCGGGTAATAGGGCTGTATTCGATAAATTTTGGACCAAGCGCATCCGGAGTTGCGCGCCAATTACCGAGTCCTACCAGAAGCACCACATCCTGTGGTTTTAATGTTTCCGGTAATAATAAAGGCATACTCTTAGCCATTGCTTCGATTATCTCATCTTTGACATATGGATCGTTGACTTTGAGGGGCGGGGCCTCAATGGTGATATAGGTGCCAACTGGGCGTCCCATAGTTTGAGCTGCCTGTGTTTCTTTGATATCGATAGTAGTTATTTTGATTTGTTCAAGTTTTTCTACCTTTTCTTCCACGCCATGAATTTCCGTATCGGCAGTGCCGCGAACCAGATCGCGAGCTTCCACTGCCAGGTCTACATTCAGGTTAAATAATTTCAAAAAATCGTTCACATTCATAACCTCCTCGGGATTTATTATCATCATTTTCAATAAAATGTATCCATCCTGTGGAAATAAATTGTCAAAGGGCAGTTAAAATGGCGACCGAAGTCGCCATTTTGGGGAGAGGAGAATTTTGTAAAGTTGTTGGGGAGGGTTTGTTTACCGGTTATGTCCGGTAACTATATCTTTGCCTACATTTAGAATATTATTCATGGTGTGGACATTTTTTAATAAAATATTTTCTGTTACAATCAAAATTAGGACACCATAAAAAGAGGTAATTACATCCTTAAATCGAAACATAAAGGGAGAAAAAAATTGCGGATAATATCCGGTTCAGCTAAAGGCAGAAGATTGAAAGCACCTCCGGGACTTAATACCCGCCCCATAACGGACATGATCAAGGAAGCTTTATTCAATGTGTGGGGATCGCGGATTATAGGCGCCACGGTGTTGGATTTATTCGCCGGAAGCGGTAGTGTAGGAATAGAGGCGCTGAGTCGCGGGGCTCAATACGTTATGTTTGTCGATAATTCAGCGGATGCGATAAAGGCAATACGCGAAAATCTGAACCACTGCAGATTTGAGATGGGTCATGATGTTTATCGTGGTGACGTGTTTCATGGTCTAAGACGAATTGCCCGGCAGTCGGTCAAGTTCGACTTAATATATATAGATCCGCCTTTTACTCAGGATAATTTATTTAAAGCCGTTATGGTCTCATTGAGCCAGATAAATATCCTTGAATCCGGAGGGATCATCGTAATCAGAACTCCTCGTAAAAAGGACATGCCATCTTTTGGATCGTTGGAAAAATATAGGCATGACAACTACGGGGAATCTAGTTTGCATTATTATCGCAGGTATGAGGAGGAACCAAAAGATGATGGAAATATTTCGTATACTGGATGAAATGGAGCTTCTTTTAAAAGGCAGTAAAAAAATGCCCTTTACCGGAGGAAAGTCTCTGGTAGAGACCAACCGATTTTTGGATAGGGTAGACCGTATTAGGGCTATTTTGCCGGAAGAGCTGGAAACAGCCAAACAGCTGATTTCTGAAAAGGATAGGATAGTTAATGATGCGTTTACAGAGGCTAACCAATATATCGAGCAATATAAAAGTGAAGCAGCGCGTATGGTAGATGATAGCGAAATTACCAGAAACGCTATGAGTGTGGCGGAAGAGATAATCGCAAAAAGTGAGAGGGTGTCTCAGCAAATCAGACGAGATGCCGAAGAATATGCTGATGGGGTTTTGGGTCACATCGAATATGTATTACGAAAAGGACTTGATACTGTTGTACAAGGCCGTGACCAAATTAAAATAGAAATGGATGATAAATAGCTAACGCCGGATATACCACGCCGCTCCCATCATCAAGAAAATTATCGACATACCAATTAACATACAAACGAGAGATATGGTCCAGGCATCGACACTGTAGATCATTTTATAAACCGGTGGAGTACCCATATTCAGAGTATGTACAGATTGCGCACCAAATATTTTGTATATAAAGAATACAATAGTAGTTGATAGCAATATTTGCATAACCCGGGCTCGGATGTAGAACCAAAATCTTACCGGCATTCCGGCCAAAATGCTCATCACCTGGGCAATAATGGACAGTCCACTAAAGGACAGGATAATGCTTACTATCAAAAGCGATGGCAGAAGGTTGGCAACGGCAGAAGCAGCGGTTGTCTGTGAACCCAATGTTATTTCGAAGAACCCCATACAAAGCCCATAAGCAAGTGGATAGGTTAGGTATAAACCAGCAAAAATGTCTGCTAAAAATGCTGCGACAAAGTCCATAATTTGCCATACACTAAGCATTCGGGTTAATACTGCAAATACTACAATGAATCCTCCCACGGCTAAAATGTTGTTAATCGCATTATGAATAGACTGGCCAAGAATTTTGCCTACACTATCCGTTTCAGGATTATTATTGAGAGATATCGGGGGGGAGGTCCTCCTGGGCCGGAGTCCCACACGATTCGATCTATTATGTCCCAGCATTAGGCCTATGATAAGATTCGATAAATAATGACCGCCAGCCAACCAATAGCCTATAACAGGACTGCTGAACATACCCACGCCTACCGCACCTATTATAAACAAGGGACTGCAGTTGTTAGTGAAAGAAACCAATCGTTCTGCTTCGTCATCACTGAGCAGATTTTGTTCGTATAACTGCCGGGTAAGCAATGCACCCACCGGGAAGCCTGATGTGAATCCCATTACGACTACCAGGGAACTGCTGCCGGGGAGGTTGAATAAAGGTCTCATTATGGGTTCAAGCCATATACCCAATAAATGTACAAACCGCAGGCTGACAAGTAATTCGGCGACCACAAAAAATGGAAATAAAGCGGGGAGAACCGTGGTAGA
>CAZOZX010000051.1:0-14241 GCA_964584415.1 uncultured Syntrophomonas sp. | reverse complement strand
AATGCCCCCAGGGCGGTAAGCGCTGCCCGGACCGAAGTGCGGCTGACTCCCAGGGTTTCAGCCAACTCCCGTTCGGCCGGCAGCCTGTCGCCAGGCTGCAGGTCGCCCTGGGTAATCATCCGGCGGATTTGTTCCATGATTTCCTCATATATCTTTTTGGTTTTGATGGGCTGAAAAGTCAAATCACAGCTCTCCTAAAAAATATTCCAGGTTATGAGTATCCTTCCACCAACATGCATCATATCGGTCAATTAATACGTAATCTTGGCCCGTTCCCGCATGAAAGCGATTTCGTGATCGATATCGCTTTGGATTTCGGCGATGCGCTGAGCTGCGTCGGGCCCTTTAAGCAGGCGGGTAAAGCGACCCTGCTTCAGCAGATACTCATCCATCGGGGCAGCTCCTTTTTTGCCGCTCATTATTTGCGAAGTAGGGCTGTTGAAAGTAACCTTGCCATTTTCCGCTTCCCATAATAGCCAGGCACCGCTGCGTACTGCCAAACGACTCTGCTGTACAGTTTCGGCCATATCGAACTGCCAGCCTAAATAGCAGGGGGCCAGAATCTCGATATATTTCATACCCGGTGTGTTTTTGGCTTTCACTACCTTGTCGTACAGATCCCCTGGGTAAGCTACAGTAGCGGTAGCTACATAGGGAATATGGTGCTCCAGCATCAGTAGGGCCATATTTTTCTTGGGTTGGCGCTTGCCGCTGGGGGTGGTGGTAGTGAAGGTGCCCCGCGGGGTTGCACCGCTGCGCTGTACGCCGGTATTGCTGTAGGCTTCGTTGTTGTAGCAAATGAATATGAAGTTGTCATTGCGCTCGGCTGCTGCGGACAGGGCCTGGAAGCCGATGTCATATGTGCCGCCGTCACCTACCCAGGCGAACACCGTGGGTAGTTCACCCTCCAAGCGGCCTTTTTCCTGCATTATTTCAAGGGCCTGGGTAATGCCGGAGGCTGAAGAGCCTGCGGTAGCAAAGGTTATATTAATGCAAGGCCAATTGTAACCCAGCTTGGGAGTCATACCCATGCTGGCTACCGAGCAGGACGGGGTCAGCAGCATGATGGCATTGGGTCCCAGGGCCTTGCCAACCATGCGCAGGGCCATGGTGGCGGGACAGCCGCCGCAGGACCCGTTGCCGCTTAAAACCTGCTCATTGTCCGGTAATTTCTTTATACTGGTAGCCATTAATCATCCATTCCTTTCGCGGTCAATACTTCTATTCATCCATCATGGACCGAATCTCGGCAGCCATGAAGCGGCGGGTCAGGTCGATACCGCCAATGCCCATTACCCGGTTTTTGACGGTTACATCGTTACGCCGGCCAAAGAGCACGCCTTTAAGCTCGGCAGCCAATATTCCGCCGGGATGGCCATAGTTATAGTTGCGATCCAATACCATGACCTGAGCGTTTTGGGGCAATGCGTTGATAATATCCTCAGTCGGGAAGGGCAGGTACAGGCGCGGCCGTAACAAGCCGGCCTTGATGCCCTGCTCACGCAGGATGTCGACGGAGAGTTTTAATTCCGCAGCCATACTGTTGACCGCAAAGACTACCACTTCGGCATCTTCCAGCTTATAGGTGTCAATGGTGTCGCCGTCCCACATGCCGGTGATGTCCTTATATTCCTGGGCTGCCTGCTTCACCAGCGGGATGGCTGCCAATGTATCCTCAGACAGCATCTTACGGTAAGCGGCGTATTCAACCGCCATGGTCACATTGCTGAAGGAAGAGGGGTTAGCCGGATCGAGCCGCCATTCGGGTTGGTGGGGGGGCAGGAAACGGTCGATATCCTCTTGGGCGGGCAGGGTAAGGGGCATCAGGCAATGGGAGATGGCAAAGCCATCAAAGTTGACCATTACCGGGATATTGACCTGTTCGGCCACCCGGAAGGCCTGTAATATAGTATTAAAAACCTCCTGGTTGGAGGAGCAATGATATTGGATCCAGCCGGTATCGCGCTGGGCAAATGAGTCCTGGTGATCTGCCCACAGGGTCCAGGGGGCAAAGATGCCGCGGTTAACATTGCACATCACTACCGGCAAACGTCCGCCGGCAGCCATATGTAACACTTCGTGCATATACAGCAGGCCATTGGCCGAAGTGGCGGTGAAAACGCGGGCACCGGCAGCAGCAGCGGCAACCGTAGCGGCCATGGCGCTGTGTTCACCTTCCACAGGAATGAAACGGGCGTGCAGCTCACCATTTTCAACCATGGCAGCCATGGCTTCCATAATGCTGGTTTGGGGAGTAATAGGATAGCCGGGGACGACATCCACCCGGGCGCATTTTACGGCCAGGGCCGCGGCTTTGGCTCCGGTATCCATTATGACTTGTGCTGTTTTCATACTGCTACTCCTCCTGTTCCATGCTTATTGCGCCGGTGGGGCATTCTACAGCGCATACGCCGCAGCCTTTGCAGTAGCGGTAATCAATAATAGCTTCATTGCGGTCTATAACTGCTTCCGGGCAAAATACCCAGCAAATTTGGCATTGGTTGCATTTCTCGACGTCGACTACCGGACGGTGGGTTCGCCAGGAACCGGTGTCACCGCCTGCTCCCATCATCGGCCAGGATATAGGCCGATAGGCTTTGGTAACTGATTTCATTAATTCCCATTCCTTTCGCTGTTCCGAATATAGTAAATGCTATGCGCTGATCTTGGACATAATCTGGGTCACAGTATTGTAAGCCTTGGCGGCAGCGCCTAGATTGTGTTCACCGCTCTTGCCCGGCCATTTGTTCATGATGGTTTGTTCCATTATATTTTGAGGAATATTCAGCACCCGGCACACCGCGCCAAAAAGGGGAATATTGATTAAGGGACCGTCGGCTGAAAACAGGTCGGCTTCGCGGGCAATACCCTCAGCATCTACCTGCCAGGTAGGGTGATTATCCACGGCTACGGCGTGGGGGGCATTGATGATTACGGTGCCGATATCGGTTATACCTTCTTTGACAGCCGCGCCGGTCAGTTTTTCACTCATTACTACCACATAATCCGGCAGCTCGCATTGACTGTGGGCGTGGATAGTAGTAGGGGACATGCGCACGGCGGCCCGTACTGGTGCTCCGCGGCGTTCCACCCCAAAAAATGGCAGGGCCTGCCCTTGTTCTCCGTTTTCCAGTGCTGCCTGAGCCAAAAGGTGAGCCAGCGTAACCGATCCCTGCCCGCCAAATCCGTTGATTCGTAACTCTAACATATTATTCCTCCATTCCCCTGACTGTCTGCTGTCCTGATGGTCAGACCAGTCGTATTAGTAGACATTATATTACAAAAGCCGGGATTAATTCCAGCAGAAAATTATTGATGGGGCGGTTTAAAGTTGGCTGGGGCAGGGTAGTGTCATATACTGGGAGTATGTTAGAATGGACCTGTGAAAATTTCGGAGGAGATGAAGACCGGATATGAAACAGACGGTTGATGCCCGCGGATTGGCTTGCCCGGAGCCAGTGATCATGACTAAAAAAGCCCTTGAGAGCCAGCAGGTCGACGAGGTGCTGGCCATCGTAGATAACCGGGCAGCCCTGGAGAACATTTCGAGAATGGTTAAAACCATGAACCTGGGGAGTATGGTAGAAGAACAGGACGGTTTATTCTATATCAGCATAACCAAAGAAGATATGGTCCCGCAAAAGCAGGGCCTCAAGGCGGGAGCGGTGGTAGTCGTCAAAGGAAATGTACTCGGCCAGGGGGATGACCAGCTGGGCGGTATATTAATGAAGAGTTTCATGTATACGCTGACCCAAATGGAAGGAGAACTCCAAACCCTTATATTTATAAACAGCGGGGTTATGCTGACCACTTCCGGTTCGGAATTACTGGATCATATCAAAAACTTAGCCAATGGCGGGGTAGAGGTGTTGTCCTGCGGAACCTGCCTCGACTTTTATGGTTTAGCCGACAAGCTGGAGGTAGGCAGAGTTACCAATATGTATACCATAGCGGAAGAAATGTTTCATGCCCGCAAGCTGATAGTATTATAATAGGTCTGAGCCGGCTACTATGGTTAGGGAGCCGATGATATCCGGCTGGAGGAGATTGTTTGCTGATAGGTATCGATATAGTTGATATTGCCAGGATAAGGGATATTGTAATCCGAACCCCCCGTTTCCTTCAGCGCATATATACCGAACAGGAATTGGATTATTGCCGGCGCAAAGCTGATCCTTATCCTTCGCTGGCGGCCCGGTTTGCAGTGCGGGAGGCAGTTCGCAAACTGGATGCGGTATTTACCAGCGGACTTCATTTTAAAGATACCGAAGTAGTAATCGGTGAGATGGGCAAACCGGACTTGGTTTTACATGGGGCGGCACTGGAATTAGCCCGCCAAGCCGGGGTAAAGGATTTTGCCCTGAGTCTGTCTCATAGCCGCGAACAGGCTATCGCGGTAGTTATAGCTAACAAGGAGTGATGCTATGAAGCTGTTAAGGGCTGCAGAAATGAAGGTCATCGATGCCAGGGCCAGTGCTGATTTTAAAATTCCCAGTTTGATTCTCATGGAAAATGCCGGCTTAAGAGTGCTGGATACTATCAATGATATTACCGGAGATTTGGCTCAGAGCCGGATAGCGATTTTGGCCGGCAAAGGCAATAATGGCGGTGATGGCCTGGTAACCGGGCGTCACCTGATAAACGCCGGGGCCAGGATCAAAATTTTCCTGATGGGCGAGCCCGGGGAATTAACCCCGGATGCCAAAATAAATTTCGATATACTGCTAAATATGGGAGTGGATATAGCCCCCCTCACCGGTGACGAGCATTTGCCGGCTTTTATGGAAGCGATGTTGAAGGCCGATCTGGTCCTGGATGCCATCTACGGGATAGGTTTCCGGGGCAGCCTGGATGATTTCGAAGCCGGTGTGGTGCAGATGCTGAACAGCAGCCGGATACCGGTGGTGGCAGTCGATATTCCTTCCGGGGTGGAGGCTGATACCGGCAAAGTACATGGCAGTGCGGTTAGAGCCGATTATACCGTTACGATGGCTCTGCCCAAGCTGGGGCAATTCCTGGCGCCGGGCTGCGAGTATGTAGGTAAACTGATTGTTGCCGACATCTCGATTCCCAGCCAGCTCCTCAACGACCCTAGTCTAAAATTGAACCTTATTAATCTGGAGACTATTACAAAATGGCTTAAACCCCGGGCGGCAGACACCCACAAAGGTACTTACGGGCATGTCCTGGTGGTGGGCGGTTCGGCAGGAATGGTAGGAGCGGTGACCATGACTTCATGCGCGGCCTTGCGCTGCGGAGCGGGTTTGGTTACGGCCGCATTGCCGGAATCGCTGGCACCTATCCTGGATACCTCGGTGATGGAGGTGATGAGCCAGGCTTTGCCGGAGACCAATGATAGCAGCATATCCCTGGATGCCCTGCCGGCAATTGAGACCCTATTGGGGACTTGTTCTGTGTGCGCGGTGGGACCAGGTATGTCGCGGTACCAGGAAGCCAGTCGGATCATCCGCTTTATACTGGAGAATTCGGGGGTGCCGATACTTATTGATGCGGACGGGATCAACGCCCTGGCCAGCGATGTCAGTGTTCTTAATAACCGGCAAGTGCCAATAATAATTACCCCTCATCCCCGCGAAATGTCGCGCTTGACCGGGCTGACGGTGGAGGAAATTCAAAACAACCGGATTGAGGTAGCCTCCCGCTATGCTGCTGCATGGGGGGTAACCGTGGTGTTAAAGGGCCATAATACAGTTGTAGCCTGTCCGACTGGGGAGGTATTTATCAACAGCAGCGGCAATCCCGGTATGGCTACCGCCGGCAGCGGCGATGTTTTAAGCGGCATAATTGCTGGCTTGGTGGCCCAGGGACTTAGGACCCAGGATGCGGCCGTTGCCGGAGTGTATATACATGGCCGTGCCGGTGACCGGGCTGCCGCCGAATTAGGGCAGAGAGGACTGATAGCCGGGGACCTGATCGATTATTTACCTTATACCTTGCTGGATATGGCAGGAGAATAAAAGGAAGAAGGTGGGTATATGCTGGTAAAGGATGTTATGACCAAGGACGTATTGACCGCCCATCCGGAAGAAAAAGTGGAGAAGGTAGCCCGAATTATGCTGGACAACCAGATTAGCGGGATGCCGGTGGTGGATCAGAACAACCGTGTAGTGGGAATAATTACCGAAAAGGACCTGATGATTAAGGCCAGTGAGCTAAAAGTCCCATTTTATCTCACATTATTTGACAGTATTATTTTTTTGGAGAACCCCATACGATTTAACAATGACTTGAAAAAATATACTGCTTCCTATGTTAAGGAGGCCATGACCGATAAAGTGATAACCGTCCCGGAAGACTGCCCCGTCAGCGATGTGGTGGCGATCATGCAGAAAAAGAAGATCAACCGGGTTCCAGTGGTAAGACATGGTAAACTAATTGGTATTGTAACCCGCAATGATATTTTAAAAGCAATTGTAGAAAGAGATGGATAATCAGATAATGAGCTGGGCAGAAATAGATCTAGGGGCTATTAGAAGCAATCTAAGAGCCATCAAAAGTTTACTGAAACCGCAAACTGGACTAATGGCAATCGTTAAGGCTAATGCCTACGGCCATGGAATGTTGGAAGTATCGAAGGTATGTATCGAGGAGGGGGTCGCCTATCTGGCGGTGGCCAATCCCCAGGAAGCTTTGACTTTACGGGAAAATAACATTGGGTCTCCCGTTCTGGTTTTGGGTTGGATGCCCCCGGAATATGCCCTCCAGATGGTTGAAAACCATATTGATGTAACAGTTTTTGACAGTGATACCGCCCGGGTATTATCCCAGGCTGCGGTTGCTGCCGGGCAGCCGGCCAGGATCCACCTTAAAATCGACACCGGTATGGGCCGGATAGGATTCGACCTCAGTGACGAATCGCTGCAGGCTATAAAAGCAATATCGGAATTACCGGGAATTGTGATACAGGGTATTTTCAGCCACCTGGCTACCGCGGATGATGCTGACAAAACATTTGCTTACCAGCAATTAGAGTTGTTTAATCAGTTTGTGGCCCGGGTAGAGGATATGGGCGTAAGCATTCCCATACACCATATCGCCAACAGCGGCGCAATTATGGAGATGCCGGCAGCCCATCTCAATATGGTCAGGGCTGGCATTATTCTCTACGGACTTTATCCTTCAGATGAGGTAGATCATTCAATTATTAAACTGGTACCAGCCATGAGCCTTAAGAGCTGGGTAAGTTTTGTTAAGAAGATTCCCGCTGGTCAGTCAGTGAGCTATGGACGCAGTTACGTAAGCACCCAGGAAACCAGGGTGGCCACTGTTCCGATCGGCTATGCCGATGGCTATAATCGTTTGCTGTCCAACCGCGGCTGGGCAATGATCCGAGGTCAAAAGGTCCCTCTGATCGGCAGAGTATGTATGGACCAGTGCATGTTTGATGTGAGTGACCTGGCCGAGGTTAAACCCGGGGATGAAGTGATCCTGTTCGGCAAGCCGGAGGATGGGGTTACGGCTGATGACCTGGCTGCTATCATTGATACCATTAATTATGAGATAGTGTGCTCGCCAAGTATGCGGGTGGTGCGAACTTTTAAAGAATAAGCGCAGATCCTTATAATTAATGGTTTCATAAACTTTTGGCAGGCAACAGCGGCTATTGGCAGAGTTTCATGCAATTATTGGATTTGCGGCTCCGACCCCTTGTCTATATAATAAATATATATTTGCGTATATTTGTTATGGGGGTGCTCGCTTTGCCAGCTTCAAGACGTATCATCGTTACTATTTCCGACAACCTCCTTTCAGAAGTAGATCACGTAATGGTTATGGAACAGAGGAACCGCAGTGAAATAGTACGTGAGGCGATTGTATTCTATTTGAAAAACCGTAAAAAGGAAATGCTGATAGAGTATATGAAGAGGGGATATCTTGAAATGGCCCCTATCAATTTAAATATAGCCTGTGAGATAAGCAGTCTGGAGGAGGATTTTTAGAATAGTTGGGAATTTTTATTCCTGGAGTGATAAAAAATGATCAAACGAGGGGAAATCTATTTCGCTCAGCTCAATCCCGTAGTAGGTTCGGAGCAGGGAGGTATCAGACCAGTCCTTGTGGTTCAGAATGACGTGGGCAACCAGTATAGCCCCACCACCATAGTACTGGCCATCACCTCCCAGATCAACAAAGCCAAGCTGCCCACCCATGTAGAACTCAAGGCCAATACCTATGGAATGGAACGCGACTCGGTTATTCTGACCGAACAGATCAGGACGGTGGATAAAACCAGACTGAAACAGAGGATCGCCGTACTGGATGAGGTGACCATGACCAAGGTTAATGAAGCCCTGGCCATCAGCCTCGAATTGAAGGAAATCTAATACATAGCTTGAACCCTGAAGAAGCCCGCTCACGACGTACCATTGTACGATTCCGGCCCGGGCTTTTTTCATGCCATGGAAAGACAAGAGAGTCAAGTGATTCCTGGGAGAGCATGGTAATATGAAGTTAGGGAGCATAAAATCGGGGAGGGATTGAAATGCAGCCGATAGTCGGTATAACTGGTTCCAGGCGGAGCGGGGAACATACTTTGCTTTTCAAAGATGATTATGTCCGGGCCGTCCAGCGAGCGGGGGGAATGGCGGTACTGCTGCCTCCTACCACCGAGGAATCATTGCTGAACCACTATATTGAACTCTGCCAGGGCATATTGTTTACCGGGGGCGGGGATTTCGATCCCATCTACTGGGACGAAGAGGCGGCGCCGGAATCGGGAGAAATTGATCCCGTTCGCGATAAATTCGAATTGAACCTGGCCGCCAAAGCTATGCACAAGCACCGGTCGGTACTGGGTATATGCCGGGGCAGCCAGTTATTAAATGTGGCCGCCGGCGGCAGTTTGTGGCAGGACGTTCAGAGCACTATTGCTCATGCCCAGAAAGCTCCCCGCTATCATCCCATTCATGCTATATTTATAGAACCGGGCAGCCGATTGGCCGGTATTATGCAGGCCACCGAGATAAGGGTCAATAGCTTTCATCACCAGGCGGTCAAGCGTTTAGGGTCGGGTTTTAATATAACCGCTATGGCCGGGGATGGCACCATCGAAGCCATAGAGCGTCCCGATTCCCGGTTTTGTATAGGGGTGCAATGGCATCCCGAGTGCATGCAGGATATTTATTCAGCCCGATTATTTAAGGCTTTTGTCGACAGCCTGCCAGCCTGAGCGATTCGCGCCGGGCAGATAATGGAAGGCAGGGTTTTGAACCATATCTTTTATGTAGTCATAAAATATAAGTGCAGAGGAGGAACCATTTAGTGATAGCAATTACAGGCGCCAGGATTTTGACCATAGAAGACGGGGTTATAAACGGCGGGGTGATTTTGGTTGAGGGCCCATTTATAAAAGCGGTCGGTAATAATATCGATATTCCGGCCGGAGCAGAGCTAATAGACGCCTCAGGAAGATATATCTGTCCTGGTTTTATCGACGCCCATACTCATATCGGACTCGAAGAGGAGATATACCGAATCGAGGGCGATGATGTTAATGAAACCAGCGATCCTATTACCCCCCAGCTGCAGGCTGTGGATGGAATCAATTTTATGGATCTGGCTTTCGCCGATGCTCTGCGGGGAGGGGTAACCAGGACCATGTGTATGCCTGGCAGCGCCAATATTCTCGGTGGGCAGGCGGTGTTTCTCAAGAACCTGGCCGCCAGCCCGGCGGAAATGGTCTATCACAATCCCTGGGGTTTGAAAGCCGCGCTGGGCGAGAATCCCAAGCGTGTCTATGCCGCCCAGAAGAAAGCCCCCAAGACCCGAATGGCCAGTGCCAGCCTGCTGCGCGAAGCCTTGGCGAATGCCCGCAGCTTAATGGATAAGGCCGATGCCAAAGCCTCGGAACTGTACCGCAACACGCCGATATTCAAAGTATTGCGCGGAGAGATGCCTCTGCTGCTCCATGTCCACCGGGCCGATGATATATTGACGGCATTACGGATCAAGGACGAGTTCAGTATTGAAATACAGCTCCAGCATGGAACCGAAGCGGTGCTGGTAGCCGATGAACTAGTGAAAAGGGATGTCCCGGTGGCCTTGGGGCCTCTGCTGGTAAACCGTGCCAAAGTAGAAATGAAAGAGGTTGCTTTCAAGAATGCCGCTCTCCTGGCTGAGCGGGGGGTTAAATTCTGTTTTATAACTGATCATCCGGTGATACCGATTGAACACCTGCGAGTGTGTGCAGCCCTGGCGATTCGTGAGGGTTTGGCTGAGGAGACCGCCCTGGAGGCGATAACCACAGTGCCGGCCCAAATGCTCAAAGTGGACCATGAATTGGGAAGTATCAAAGCAGGCAAACGAGCTGATTTGGTGGTGTACAACGGTCACCCGTTCGATTTCCGTTCCCGGGTGGAGAGGGTGATAGTGGATGGTTACTTGTGGGGGGATAAAGTTGGATAAGGGGGATTTGTTCACCGTCTACATGAATGGCAACCCCATGACTATTTGCGTTTTAGGTTCATATAAGGAAGAACTGAGCGGAGAGGAAATGGTTATATTAGCGGTGGTCAGCCAGGAAAATATGGTTCATATCCCCGCCGATGATCTGAACAGCTTTTTCCTGCGCGGTAAGTATAACAACTAAATACCATGCGGTGAAGCTCACCCAGCCGCCCTGGCTATGCGAAGGGGCGGCTTTTTTATTCCATTATTTGCCGCAAGGAAATTCCCATTTTCCTTAGAATTATACAAGTAAATGTAAACTGAGGGGATAGGGAATTGCAAAAGGTTATTATCGCTATTTTTGTTTTCTTGCTGTTAATAGTGCCAACCAGTGCAGCTCAAGGAAATTGGGCGCCAACAGTTAAAATAAATGGAGAGCTGCAGCAATTTGATCCCGGCTGCCAAGTGGTGAACCAACGGATTATGGTCCCGCTGCGTTTTGTGATAGAGAATGAATCTTTGCAGGGTTCAGTGCTCTGGATAGGCGATACCCGTAAGATACTGGTGACCTGCATGGGTAAGAACTTTGAATTCGGGATCGGCAGCAGCGGGGTAGTGATCGACGGGCAGCTTTATCAGTTGGACAGCCCGCCATACATATATCAAAACCGCACCTACCTGCCCCTGCGGTTCTTTGCCGAAAATCTGGGGGGGAAAGTAACCTGGAACAGCAGCAAGAGGGAAGCATCTATAATTTTCGGCGGCGGCTCGCCAGATTCTCATCGGGTTTTCGCTTACTATTACTGGGGAGGTTTTCCCGAACTGCAAGCCAATGCGGACCTATTCAGTGATGTGGCCCTGCGCTGGTTTGAGACCAACAGCCAGGGTGAGTTATTCTACGAGTACCAGGACAACTATCCGCAGGTTTTGAGGTTTTTAAAACAGAAGGGTATCAAGGCCCATGCCAGCGTGGTATTTATGGACCGGGAGGGGCTGCATACCCTGCTAAGCACTCCTGCCTGCCGCGCCAGATTGATCAGCCAGCTGTGCGCTGAGGTGCAGAAAAATGGCTATGATGGAGTCAATATTGATTTTGAATTCATTCCCGCCGAAGACAGCGGCTATTTTACCACTTTCCTGCAGGAACTGAAGAATAGGCTGGGTGATAACCTGGAATTATCAGTAGCCGTCTTTGCCAGGACCGCGGCCGATAAATGGCCAACTGCCTATAATTACCGCAAGATAGGAGAAATAGCCGACCAGGTAGTGATTATGAGTTATGATTACCATTACAAGACCAGCGGAGCAGGAGCGGTAGCACCCTTGTGGTGGGTGGAAGCGGTCATAAATTACATGCGCAGCAATGCCGGAATCCCGGCTTCGAAACTGCTGATAGGCATGGCTACCTATGGGTATGACTGGGGCAGCGGGGTCACCACCACGACTGTCACCAAAGAGAGACTCGGGCAGCTCAGCAGCCGCTACCGGCTCAGTGCTTTTTACGATCCCGGCTCCTCCAGCCCTTATTACACCTATACCGACGGCAATCAGGTCAAACACCAGATATGGCTGGAAAATGAGCAGAGCCTTGATCAAAAACTGGATCTGGTGCAAAAGTATGATATCGGGGGAATAAGTTTCTGGCGCATCGGTAATGGATTTGAAGACCTATACAACCTGTTAGAAAAAGATCCGGTGCTGTAATAAAAATCATTGGCTGGCCAACTAATTCTTGACCATAATTTGATATTGGGCAGGAATGATATATAATATGAAAAAATAACCGCCTTTATAGGCGGTTTTACATTGGAGAAGCCTATTTGCCTATGTTTTCAGGCGGGAGGGGAGAGCAATGGCAATTGAACAGCCAGGGTTGTTCGGCGAGTTGACCCCACCGGCAGCCGAGGTTAAACCGCTTATAGTGCCCGAAAAAGTTCCGGCAGCGTTTCTGCCTGGTATCAAAGAAGGGGAAGGATATCCCGGCATCAATGACTTTCAGCAGCTGCAGAACCTGGCGGGGGACTGTCAGAGATGCATTTTGCGCAGTACCTGCCGGCAGGTGGTATTTGGAGCTGGCAATCGGCATACAGTTATTATGCTGATTGGGGAAGGGCCAGGCAAAGATGAGGATGAGCAGGGCATACCTTTCGTAGGGAGAGCTGGCCAGCTATTGAATCAAATCCTGGCAGCATCGGAGCTGCCCCGGGAGCAGGTTTATATTACCAATGTGGTCAAGTGCCGCCCTCCCGGCAACCGTCTTCCCAATCCGGACGAGGTCAAGGAGTGCCGCAACTACCTGGAGGCTCAGATCCGGCTGATTAAGCCCAGGATAATTGTTTGCCTGGGGGCGGCCGCCACCCAGGCGGTAATAGATCCCAAGGCGAAGATAACCCAGGTACATGGCCGCTGGTTCATGAGGGACGGGATAATGATGATGGCTACTTTCCATCCCGCCGCGCTGCTGCGCAACCCCAATTATAAAAGACCAGCCTGGGAAGATTTCAAACAAATCCGGGACGAGTACAAGAAGGTCTGCGGGCAGTTATAAACCCGAGGTGTATAAATGGATATTACCATACACAATGAAGAAGAGATGTTGGATCTGGGTCAAGCCATGGCCACTGTTTTAGGGCCGGGTGATGTCGTATATTTAAGAGGAGTACTTGGAGCCGGCAAGACCGTCCTGGCGCGGGGGATTGCCTGCGGTCTGGGATATGGGGGTGCGGTAACCAGTCCTACTTTTACCCTGATGAATATTTATCCAGCTAATCCGGTCATTTACCATTATGATTTTTATCGTTTAGAAAGCCCTGACCTTACCGACCTGGGCCTGGATGACTACCTGGAGCAGGGAGGGATTTCAATCCTGGAATGGCCCCAGGTGGGCATGGATATGCTGCCCCAGGAAGCCCTGGCGGT
Organism: uncultured Syntrophomonas sp.; assembly: GCA_964584415.1. Classification (GTDB taxonomy): domain Bacteria; phylum Bacillota; class Syntrophomonadia; order Syntrophomonadales; family Syntrophomonadaceae; genus PHAA01. The sequence goes on along the minus strand of CAZOZX010000051.1, from coordinate 915 downwards.
TGATATAGAGTTAACTGCTGAGGATTATGAACGGGAAAGACAGGTTCGCATCACCGCCCAAGGTGAACATTATAAGGATAAGCTCGAGAGGTTGAAGACCATTGTTAATACTGGCAATCGATAGTTCCACCCCGGTGGCCGGGGTAGCCCTGGTGAAAGATAATAACCTGATCCGGGAGGAGTTCATCAATTTCAAACAGACTCATTCCGAGATGCTCATGCCCTTGGTTGACGAGGTTTTGCAAGGCTGCGAGCTATCGTTGGCCGACCTGGATGTTCTGGCGGTTACCATGGGACCGGGATCATTTACCGGGCTGAGAATTGGCATGGCGGCAGTCAAGGGACTGAGCCTGGCGGCTGACCTCCCGGTAATCGGGATTTCGACCCTGGAGGTAATTGCCCATAATATTGTCTACAGCGACACCCTGGTATGCTCGCTGCTCAACGCCCGCCGTCAGGAGGTTTATGCTGCCTGTTACGACAACCATGGCCTGTATCCGCACCGCCTCAGCGAAGAGATGGCTTGCTCGCCGGCCGAATTCGTCCGGCAGGCTATCGGACTGCATAATGAAATGGGATTTAGGGGGATTACCTTGCTGGGGGACGGATTAGCCCCCTACCAGGACTTTTTCGAATCGGAACTAGGTGAGAAATTGCGCGTTGCCCCTTCCCACTTGATGCTGCCGCGGGCCTCGGCACTGGCTAGTTTAGCCCTGGTCAAAGCGACTCAAGGCCAATATGAAGATGTTATAAATATGAAACCGCGTTATATTCGTTTGTCGGAAGCGGAAAGGAAACTCGGCAAAGGAGAGGTATAAGTGCTGAATAATGCGTTCATGCTCAGGAAAATGACCGTACAGGACTTGAACCAGTTAATGGTGATCGAACATCAATCATTCAGTCTGCCCTGGTCAC
>CAZOZX010000050.1:0-14327 GCA_964584415.1 uncultured Syntrophomonas sp. | reverse complement strand
TAGATAAATTTAAGAAAAAGTACGGCTTGAAATAACCAGGCTATATTTTTACTGGCAGGACAATAGTTCCTGCCTTTTTTAGCTGGTCGACCAGGCGAAACACGCGGAGGATGCGCGAATGAAAGACAAACCCACATATGGCGGTATGGCGGTTATAGAAGGCGTGATGATGCGAGGCCCTGAGGAAACGGCTTTGGCAGTGCGTAAACCCGATGGCAGTATAGAAATCGAAAAAGAAGCCAATAGCGGGCTAAGCCAGCGGTACCCATTTTTGAAATGGCCTTTTATCAGAGGTACTTACGCTTTGATTGATTCGATGGTAGTCGGTATCAGTATGCTGAATAAATCCGCCAATATGTCCATGGCTGAAGAAGAGGAAGAACTCAGTGCGGGTGAAATGATGGCAACGGTGGTGGTTGCTTTTGTATTGGCAATGGGATTATTCGTCGCCTTGCCTACCGCAGTAGTCCACTTCTCCAAACAATATATTGGTGGAGTCTGGGAACAAAATCTGGTTGAAGGAATCATCCGGATAATGTTTTTCTTCCTCTATATATATGCTATATCCAAGATGAAGGAAATTGAACGAGTGTTCATGTATCACGGAGCGGAACATAAATCCATACTGGCCTTTGAGGCCGGAGAAGAACTGACTGTTGCCAACGCCCGGCGCTATAGCACAAGACATCCACGTTGTGGAACCAGTTTCTTATTAATAGTAATGGTTGTCTCCATTTTGGTTTTCGCTGTACTCGGAGATGGAACCCTATTCTACAGGGTTTGGTCACGAATAGCCGCGTTTCCAATCGTAGCTGGCTTGGGTTATGAATTTATCCGTTGTTCTGGTAAATACCACCAAAATAAATGGGCGCATTTGTTTATCGCGCCCGGATTATGGTTACAAAAGCTAACTACCCGAGAACCCGACGATTCTCAATTAGAAGTTGCATTAGCCGCCCTGCGCGAGGTTGTAGCGGACAAAACCCAGACCTCAGCCGGCTTGCAGCCCGCTTAATTACTTAGTCAAACCTAAGAGGAGGACCATTTAAATGCTGGAGAAGTTGGCCAGTTTGGAAGCCAAATATGATGAACTCAACCAATTGTTGAGTGATCCGAATATTATTGCTGATCAAAGCAAATATCAAAAGTATGCCAAGGCGTACTCCGATTTAACCGAAATAGTTTCTGTTTACCGGGACTTAAAGTCCGCCATTGTGGGCATTGATGAAGCTCGTATCATGCTCAAAGAAGAGAGCGATGATGAATTCAAGGAAATGCTGCAAGCTGAGATTGAAGAACTAAGCGATAAGAAACAGAAACTGGAACAAAGAGTGAAGGTGCTGCTTCTGCCGAAAGATCCTAATGATGAAAAGAGTGTAATCATGGAGATACGCGCCGGAACAGGTGGTGAAGAGGCTGCGCTGTTTGCTGGTACCCTGTTCCGGATGTACTCGCGCTATACTGAAGAACAAGGCTGGAAGATTGATATAATGGATTCTCATTATACTGAGTTGGGCGGTATCAAGGAATTAATTTATGTGGTGGATGGACAGGGTGCCTATAGTAAATTGAAATTCGAAAGTGGGGTGCACCGGGTCCAGCGTATACCTTCCACAGAATCTGGGGGACGGATCCACACCTCAGCAGCAACCGTGGCAGTCTTGCCCGAGGCTGAGGAAGTTGAAGTCGAGATTAATGAAAATGATCTAAAAATAGACGTTTACTGTGCCAGCGGTCCCGGAGGGCAGTGTGTCAACACTACCCAGTCCGCCGTTCGCATAACCCATTTGCCCACTGGATTAGTGGTGACCTGCCAGGATGAGAAATCCCAGCATAAGAATAAGGCTCAAGCCTTGCGGGTATTACGATCGCGGTTAAAGGAAGTACTGGAGGCGGAGAAGAACCAGGAAACCGCTGGGGCCAGAAAAAACCAGGTGGGCACTGGAGACCGGAGCGAAAGAATTCGCACCTACAACTACCCTCAAGGTAGAGTCACTGACCACAGAATCAACCTGACCCTGCATAAATTGGATCAAATATTGGAAGGGCAGTTAGATGAACTAATTAGTGCCCTAATGGCAAACGATCAGGCGGAACGATTAAAACAGGTGGTTTAGATTGCAAAAGGACTGGTCAATTAAAGATTTGTTGATATGGACTACCCGGTATTTTGCTGACAGAGGCATACAGGAGTCGCGCCTGGAGGCCGAAATCTTGCTCGCTCATGTTTTGCACAAGGACCGGGTTTATTTATATGCTAACTATGAAAAACCGGTTAATGGCGAAGAAAGACAAGCCTACAAGGACAATATTAAGAGAAGGCTGGAGGGTGAACCAGTCGCCTACATTACCGGTTATAAGGAATTTATGTCTTTGCTCTTCCGGGTAAATCCAGATGTGCTTATTCCCCGCCCTGATACAGAATTATTGGTTGAGACGGCGTTAGCGTTGGCTCAGCAAGGAGATGTATTGAGAATCTGCGATGTGGGAACCGGGTCAGGGGCAATTGCCGTTAGTCTGGCCTATTATGCACCAGACACAACTATTTTAGCGGTTGATATATCACAGAAGGCTTTAAATGTGGCCCGTTTCAACGCAGATTTTCATAATGTAAATGTGCAGTTTTACGCGGGCGATTTGCTTCAACCCCTCTCAGATCAAGAACCTGTAGATATGATTGTTGCTAATCTGCCCTACCTGACTCAAACTCAGTTGGAACAGGCTGATATTGGAGTCAGAGTATTTGAACCACGGTTGGCGCTCCTGGGTGAAGGTGATGCCCTGGATATCTACCGCCGGCTGCTGCTTCAAACCAATCAGGCATTACGGCCCGGAGGATATATATTGTGGGAGATAGATCCTGAACAGAGTAATGCAGCTACAACGTTGGTCAGCGACTTCATCGAGGTAGAAATCCTTGTTGATTGTGCCGGACGAAATCGTCTGCTCAAAGCTCGGAGGAGTTACGATTAAGACAGAATATCTAAAGATAGATCCCATAAAGCCGGAGCCTGATCTTATCTCTCAAGCTGCTGCTTATATCAAAGCCGGTGAATTGGTCGCATTCCCTACCGAAACGGTATATGGCTTAGGAGCCGACGCATTACAGCCGACTGCGATTGCAAAGATATTCATAGCTAAAGGACGGCCACAAGAAAATGCTTTGCTGGTTCATGTAAGCAATATGGAACAAGTAGAGAGTTTAGTAACCGAAGTGACGCCCAAGGCAATAAAGCTAATGAAAGAATTTTGGCCGGGTCCCCTATCAATAATATTGAGAGCCCATCCAGCAGTGCCGACTCTGGTAAGGGGGGGGCGGCCCGGGGTAGGCTTGCGCATGCCTTCTCACCCGGTAGCACTGGCGTTAATTGAGGGCACTGGCCCGCTAGCCGCACCCAGTGCCAATCTATATGGAAGACCAAGCCCAACTAATGCTCTTCATGTTCGCCAGGATCTCGATGGAAAAATCGCTGCAGTCTTGGATGCTGGCAATACGGGGTCGGGACTGGAATCCACGATAATTGACCTGACTGATGAACGCTGCCGGATCATACGCCGGGGGGGGCTGAAAATTGAATTTATTGAAGAATGTCTCGGGCAGCGGATTGAGGTAGACCAAAGTTTCATCCGGGCCGGTTATCAATCTCCGGTTAAAATAATATTGACTGCCGATGAAGAGGACTTCGAACGGCGATTAGCGGAAGTTAGTAAGCATGGAACCGAAATTGGAATCGTATTTTTCGACAAGATTTTTGGAGACAGATATTCAAAAATAGAAAAACGATTCAGATTGGATTTGACCGGGCAAGGGAGTAGCTTATATGGCATAATCAGAGAATCTGAAGCAGCGGCAATAACCGTCCTTCTTTTCGAGCCATTTGATCCGTGTAAGATTGGTGACGCCTGGGTGGACCGATTGCATCGGGCGGCTTCTACCTGATACCATTGCAAATGGAACTTTTCTACAGGTTTTCTCCACCTAAACGGATCTATTGATAGATAATGGCTGCAGTTTGCAGGAAAACATACATTAGTCAATGGGGAGGTAGTTTAACTGGCCAATATATTATTGGTTTGTTCCGGGAACACCTGCCGCAGTCCAATGGCACAAGCGCTCTTTGAGCAGAGACTATGTAAGACCGCTGGTGGGGCTGACTATCAGATCGAGTCTGCCGGATTGCTGGCTAGGGATGGACAACCAGCATCCCCAGAAGCAGTCAAGGTAATGCGCGAACAGGGGATTGATATCAGCAGTCACCGCTCGACGGGCTTGAAAGAAAGTCACATACAAAATGCTAATCTAATATTGACAATGACTGCAAACCACCGTGACTACATACACCGTTTATGGCCTGAAAAGGTGAATACTACCTATGCCATATGTGAATTTCTAGGCGATCCATCTGCGGAAGTGCTCGACCCTTATGGTCTGGGGCTGGAGGCCTATCGTGCCTGTTGTGTTCAGCTAAAGATTCTGATGGACGAATTGTTTGATAAAGTAATAGAATCAAAATGAGGTGAATTTTTTGCGAGTAGCGATTGGCAGCGACCATGCGGGAGTCCAACTCAAGAAGGAGCTGATAACTTGTCTAGCGGCAGAAGGATATACACCGCTTGATTGCGGAACCTACACCGAGGATTCGGTGGACTATCCGGATATTGCAGAAATTGTCGCCGGAGAAGTGCTTGAGAACGATGTCCTGGGAGTGTTGGTATGTGGTACAGGTATAGGAATTTCTATTGCCGCTAATAAAATACCTGGGATTAGGGCAGCATTGTGCCACGATACCTTTTCCGCTCGGATGGCCAGGGAACATAATGATGCCAATATAGTGGTATTGGGTTCCCGCATTATTGGAATTGGATTAGCCGAGGAAATTGTAAAAACTTTTCTAAAAAACGACTTTGCAGCAGGAAGACACCAGAGACGAGTAGAAAAAATAACCGCGTTAGAAAATAATTTGGAGAGAAGGTTGCGAACGTTGGATTATATCGAAAAATATGTACGGCCCGTAGATCCTGAAATAGCCGAGGTTATTGCCAACGAAGAAAAACGCCAAACCCGAAAACTGGAACTTATCGCTTCGGAAAACTTTGTGTCCCGCGCGGTCATGGCCGCACAGGGATCGGTATTAACCAATAAATATGCTGAGGGGTACCCGGGAAAAAGATATTATGGCGGCTGCGAATTTGTAGATGTAGCTGAAACTCTAGCGATCGAAAGAGCAAAAGCGATTTTTGGGGCCGATCATGCCAATGTCCAACCCCATTCCGGAGCCCAAGCCAACACTGCTGTCTACTTTGCTGCCCTGCAGCCCGGTGATGCAGTATTGGGAATGAATCTCAGTCATGGCGGACATCTTACCCATGGCAGCAAGGTGAATCTCTCCGGTAAATATTTTCACTTCTTTGAATATGGGGTTGATCCTAAAACCGAGACCATTGATTATGATGAACTGCTCAAAATTGCCCGGGAGACAAAACCAAAAATGATAGTGGCTGGAGCTAGTGCTTATCCTAGAACTCTTGACTTTAAACGCTTTCGGGAGATTGCGGATGAGGTTGGAGCATTATTGTTCGTCGATATGGCTCATATTGCCGGGCTAGTGGTAGGAGGGGTACACCCCAGTCCTGTGCCCTATGCTCACTTCGTTACTACTACCACCCATAAAACCCTGCGTGGACCGCGTGGCGGATTGATTCTGTGCGGACAGGAATGGGCTGCGAAAATTGACAAAGCTGTTTTCCCCGGAATACAAGGGGGGCCGCTGATGCATATTATCGCAGCAAAGGCAGTTTGCTTCCAGGAGGCGCTAAAACCGGAGTTCAAGATCTACCAGCAACAGATTGTTGAGAATGCACGTACTCTTGCGAATGGATTAATAGATAATGGGTTGCGGCTGGTATCCGGAGGCACCGATAATCATTTGATGTTGGTTGATGTCCGTACCAAAGGTTTAAACGGTAAGCAGGCTGAAGCCGTATTAGAGTCAATTAACATAACCGTCAATAAAAACGGCATCCCATTTGATCCTGAGAAACCTACCATAACCAGCGGGATTAGAATTGGCACTCCGGCGGTTACCAGTCGAGGCTTGGTCAGCAGAGACATGACGGAAATTGCCATGGCAATTTCCATTGCCATGGATAGTCCAGATTCAGCCGCAAAGATCGCTGAAGCGCGGAGCATAGTCGATCAACTTTGTGAAAAATACCCTTTATATTAGGATCTTAAGCATATTATGGAAATACCCTCTATAAAATATAAGAGACCGTCGTGGGACGAATATTTTCTTGATTTGGCAGACCTGGTGGCCAGCCGGTCTACATGTTTGCGGCGCCATGTAGGAGCGGTGTTGGTAAGAAATGAACGTATCATAGCCACCGGGTACAATGGGGCCCCTAGAGGCCTGGGACACTGTTTGGATATCGGCTGCCTGCGCGAGCAGATGGGCATCCCCTCCGGACATCGCTACGAACTATGCCGGGGGGTACACGCCGAACAGAACGCTATAATTAATGCAGCCTATTATGGGGTTTCCACCCAGGAAACGGTTCTGTATTGTACCAATCAGCCTTGCATAATATGTGCCCGAATGTTGATTAATGCGGGAATTGTCAGAGTAGTACATCGGGGCAATTTCGATGACGATTTGGCCTTGCAGTTTATGCAAGAAGCTGGTATTGAGCTGATCGAAGTGCCTTTGCAGGGAGCTAAATAGAATGGATACCAAGATATTATCATTACCACGCTTGAACCAATTGAATCCTACTTTAGAGTCAACCGCCCTGAAACTGATGGAAGAGGCCGGGGAATTAGCCCAATGTATAGGCAAATTTCGAGGACTAAGCGGTGAAATAATCCAAATGAATGAAGATGTCGTAGTGGAGGAAATTGCCAAGGAACTGCTGGATGTAGCCCAAACGGCCGTAACTATGATGTTTGTGATGGAAGACCAGTTCGGGATTGATATCGAGAAAATGGTACAAAAACATATAGATAAACTCTCCCGAAAAGGGTATTTAACCGGTTGGTAAAAAAATAAAGAAAATTGTTTATCGGGGCAGGGTTTTATAAAATTTTGGCGAATAGTGTGAATTGCGTCTTTTTTTATGCGACCTTATAATTCAATTTACCTTTGCGGTAAAAAGTACCAACACGGAAGATCTTGCAGCCTGATACGGGAAAAGGCCCAAAAAGGGCACACTCCTCCAAATGTCGGGATTGAAAAGATGTAATATTTTTATCCTTATAAAAAGGATTTTAACCAATGATGTAGAATTGGTATCAGGGATAGGCAGACAAAAAATTTTGGGCCCCCCGTAGAGGTGGTTTTTGGATGGCTCCGAAAAAACAGAACTGGGCAAGGTCTCTGACAATGGCATTAAATCTGGGCACATCGGTAGCGGCTGCCATAGCCATTGGATGGTTCGGAGGTCAGTGGCTGGATAATAGATACGGGACCGGTAACAAATTGGCTATCATTGGTTTGCTGCTGGGGGTTGCAGCAGCAATGAAGATGCTCTGGGAGCGGATGAGCCAAGATGCAAAGCAATCCACTGAGCGTAAGGATTCGAATAACACGAAAAACCGATTTGGTAATTAATAACGATTTTGAAGTTTTGGCTCTGGTCATGAAAGGTGCTGGCCGACAAAACCAAAAATATATTTCCACTATGAAAGGGGGGAGAAAAGATGATATTTGGTATGTGGGACGGTGTGCTATTCCATCTGGGACCACTTCCCGTCGATCATCTGGTAGTAACGGAATGGGCGATTATTGCTTTACTCGGCATATTATGCTATCTGGGCAGCCGCAGTATGAAGGCAATTCCGGCAGGTGGTCAGAACGTTCTAGAATATGTCGTAAGCTTTACATACGACTTTTTCGGACAGGTTATCGATGAAGAACACGTGGCTAAGAAGTTTGCACCGCTGTTATCAACATTTTTTATTTTCATAATAATCAGTAACTACAGCGGCTTAATACCGGGAGCAGCGCACATTGAAGGCTTCCAGCCCCCCACTAGTAACTGGAACGTAACAGTAGCACTAGCATTGACAACCTTCTTTGCCGTACATTATGCAGGTTTTTCCGAACACGGCGCACATTATTTAGGACATTTTATCGCTCCTAATCCAGCATTTTTACCACTAAACCTAATTGAAGAAGTAGCTCATCCTCTGTCCCTCACCGTTCGTCTATTCGGTAACATATTTGGCGAAGAAATGATAATCGCGTATCTGCTGTTTATGGCTCCGTTTGTCGTTCCGTCCTTATTAATGGGTTTGAGCGTTCTGCTGGGGGCGATCCAAGCAATAGTGTTTACTTTGTTGTCGGCTAGTTATATTAACGCAGCTTCATCAGCGGGTCATTAAAATTAATATAATATTTTTTGCCAATGTACAGTGCATTGCAACAGGAAAGGGGGGAAAAAAATGGGTATTATAGCAGTAGGAGCTGGGGTAGCTGTATCTATTGCCGGCCTTGGTGGCGGTGTTGGTATGGGTCTTGTCGGTGGCAAAGCTATCGAATCTATCGCCAGACAGCCTGAAGTAGGTGGAGACATCAGAACTTTATTGTTCATCACCCTAGCCTTTATTGAAACCTTGACTATTTATGGTCTACTGATTGCTTTCATGTTAGTTGGAAAAATGACTGCCTAGTTGAGGAAAATTCAAAAACACAACAGATAATTAATAACGTCATTCTAACCAGAGGGCGGTAGGGCAGTCGTAGTTATCAGTTGAACTAAAAGCCCTACCGCCCATAAAATTCTTAAGCACTACTGAGATTGGAGGTAGCACATCCGTGAAAAGGAACAAATGGGTTTACCTATCAGGCCTCCTTTTATCCTTAATTATGGTTATGGGATTTGCCGCCCTCTGCATGGCTTCGGAATCTGCAGGAGCCCCCATCGGTGCTCCGGCTGGGAGTCCACCCAAATTTCCGAACTTATATGTAATTGGATGGTCGATGGTCAACTTCCTGGTATTGCTGGCGATCTTATACAAGTTTGCTTACAACCCCGTCAGCAAAATGTTGGAAGACCGGGCCACTTCTATCGAGAGCTCTATTAAGCATGCAGAAGATTTGAAGGTGGAAGTTGAGCAGTTGCGTAAAGAAGCTCAGGCCAACCTGATTGAGTCCCGCAAGGAAGCCCAAGAAATCGTGGGAAGGGCCACGAAATCTGCCGAAGAAGCAAAGAACGAAATGATAGCCAAAGCAAAAGAAGAATATGCTGGAATACTTGCTAAAGGAACTGCCGAAATTCAAGCCGCTACCGCACAGGCCAAGGTAGAACTGAAGGATACGGCAGCTACTCTGGCACTCATGGCTGCGGAGAAAGTGCTGGGCAGAGCTATCACCGAAGCCGACCATCAGAAGATGGTTAAAGATTTCGTTAATGAAGCGGGCGATCTGCTATGCTAAACAAGAGCGTCGCCAGGCGCTATGCTGAAGCCTTTTTTAGCATTGCCCAAGAAGCCGGCAAGATTGATGATTATCAGAACGAACTTGGGAAGATAGTTCAAACGATTGAGGAAGTTGCAGATCTTAAGGAGTATTTTGCCCATCCTCTGTTGCCGGCCAAAGAGAAGAAAGAGGTTGCTACAAAGATCTTTAGCACGGCGGTTTCATCGATAACCCTGAACTTCTTGTTGTTGATCCTGGATAAGAAACGTCAAACCTATCTTGAACTTATATATAAAGAATATGAAGAGATGGCGGACGAAACCAGGAATATTAAGAAGGCAGAACTGATATCCGCCATGCCTGTGTCTGACCAGGATGTTAATGCCTTGTCCGATAATCTTTCCCGTTCCACCGGGAAAACCATCAAATTGGCGCTGACCATTGATCCAGCTATTTTGGGCGGGGTCAAGATCAGGATAGGCGACAAGATAATCGACGCCTCAGTGGCGAAGAAACTAGAGATGCTTAAGAAAAACCTCACAGCTGCAAAGATAAGTTAAATCGATAGGGGTGAGCATTTATAATGAGTATTAGACCGGAAGAGATTAGCGCAATATTAAAAGAACAGTTAGAGCGCTATCAAGCCGAGGTCGAGGTCAGCAATGTTGGCTCAGTAATATATGTCGGTGACGGTATCGCCAGGGTCTATGGACTTCAGGGTGCAATGGCTGGCGAATTACTGGAATTCCCAGGTGATACGTTCGGAATGGTACTGAACCTGGAAGAAGATAATGTTGGAGCCGTGCTGCTCGGTAAATATGCGCATATTAAAGAAGGCGACGTCGTAAAAGCTACCGGAAGAATCATGGAAGTTCCCACCGGGGACGCCATGCTGGGTCGTGTAGTTAATCCTCTGGGACAACCCCTGGACGGCAAGGGCCCAATCAATACCAGTACCTTTAAGCCAGTTGAGAAGGTGGCCCACGGGGTGGTAACCAGAGCCCCAGTTAATACACCCATGCAGACCGGACTGAAATGTATAGACTCAATGGTACCAATTGGCCGCGGCCAGCGCGAATTGATCATTGGTGACCGTCAGGTTGGTAAGACTGCTATCGCCATTGATGCCATAATCAACCAAAGAACTAAAAAAGACATGATCTGTATCTACGTTGGTATTGGTCAGAAGCAATCAACCATCGCCGGAATCCATGCCAAACTCGAAGAAATGGGCGCGATGGATTATACAATCATAGTTGCCTCCACTGCTTCCGAACCCGCGCCGCTGCTTTACCTGGCACCGTATGCAGGTGTTGCGATGGCTGAGGAATTTATGGAAGGACAAGGCAAAGACGTTCTGATTATATATGATGATTTATCTAAGCACGCGGTAGCTTATCGCGAAATGTCCCTGTTGCTCCGTCGGCCCCCCGGACGTGAAGCATATCCGGGCGACGTCTTTTACCTTCACTCCCGTTTGCTGGAGAGAGGCTGTAAACTCAATCAAGACCATGGCGGTGGATCCATCACTGCACTGCCAATTATTGAAACCCAGGCTGGCGACGTATCAGCCTATATTCCGACTAACGTTATTTCCATCACTGATGGACAGATATACCTGGAAACCGACCTCTTCTATGCTGGACAACGCCCGGCCATCAATGCTGGTCTGTCCGTCAGCCGCGTAGGTGGTTCCGCTCAAACCAAAGCTATGAAGAGCGTTGCTGGACAGCTCCGTTTGGACCTGGCTCAGTTCCGTGAATTGGCTGCATTCGCCCAGTTCGGTTCCGACCTGGATAAAGCGACTCTAGCCCGCCTAACCCGTGGTGAGAAGGTAACCGAGGTTCTTAAACAAGGGCAATATGCCCCGATGATCATGGAAGATCAGGTTGCTATTATATACTGCGGTGTTAATGGATATCTGGATGATGTACCAAAAGAACAGATCGCACCATTTGAAGTTGACTTCCTGAAATATCTGCGCAGCAATACGAATGTGTTGAAATCGATTGCTGAGTCCAAGCAAATCACTGCCGACACTAACGCGGAACTGATTAAGGCTATTCAAGATTTCAAGTCCACGTTCCTAGTTTAGGTGGTGATTATAGATGGCAGGAGCAGGTGTAAGAGAGTTTAAGCGAAGAATACGCAGCGTACAGAGTACGCAGAAAATTACCAAGGCCATGAAGATGGTAGCCGCGGCAAAGTTGCGCCGTGCTCAGGAGGCCGCCGAAGCTTCCCGTCCCTATACCGAGACATTGCAGGGAACCTTGGCCAGGTTAGCTGGATTATCAACTGATGTTGAACATCCTCTGCTGGCTAAAAGGGCTGAGGTTACAAAGGTAGGATATATCGTGGTCACTGCAGACAGAGGCCTGTGTGGAGGTTATAACACCAACATAATCAGGGCCTGTACTGACGCCATTGCCGCTGATGAGAGAGACCCTGCCATGGGCATAATAGCCGTAGGCAGAAAAGGCCGTGACTTCTTCCGTAAGCGGGGTGGTTTGGAGGCTGAATTCGTAAACCTAGGCGACAAAATTAACTACTCGGATGCCAGGGAAATCGCGCAGTATGTTACCAATGCCTATGAAAATGAAGAGTTTGATGAAATATATATAGTATATGCGCGCTTTATAAATGCCCTGCGGCAGACACCCACCGTAGTCAAGGTACTTCCTATTGAACCCCCCGAGGCTGCTGAGGCTGACGAAAAGTTCAATGTGGAGTATATTTATGAGCCCAGTGCCGAGGAGATTTTGTTGAATTTACTCCCCAGGTACATTGGCAGTCAGATCTACCACGCGATGCTGGAGGGTAAAGCCAGTGAGCATGGAGCCAGGATGACTGCGATGGGCAATGCCAGTGAAAATGCTGGTGAAATCATTGACAACCTGACACTCAAGATGAATAAAGTCAGACAGGCGGCAATAACCGATGAAATTCTGGATATTGTTGGTGGCGCCGAAGCTCTCAATAAAGGAGGAAAGTAGAGAATGGCGAATTTAACCAAAGGGGAGGTAACTCAGGTTATCGGTGCGGTCGTAGACATACGGTTTAAGCCGGGTGAGTTGCCTGACCTGATGAACGCTATAACCATTAAATCTGAAGAGCAAAATATTGATGTTACCCTGGAAGCTATGCAGCTGCTGGGCAATGACGTAGTCAGATGCGTTGCGCTGAGCCCTACTGATGGTATCAACCGCGGCATGGAGGCTATCAATACTGACGCGGCCATCAAGGTTCCAGTCGGGGATGGCTGCTTAGGCAGAATTATCAATGTTTTAGGCCAGCCGGTGGATGAAGCCGGGCCCGTTCAAGCTGCAGATTATTGGGCAATTCACCGAGATCCACCGCAATTGGTTGACCAATTACCAGCCACGCAATTGCTGGAGACCGGTATCAAAGTTGCCGACTTGATCTGCCCCTACGCCAAGGGTGGAAAAGTTGGACTGTTTGGCGGCGCCGGAGTTGGCAAAACCGTTATTATTCAGGAACTGATCAGAAACATCGCTTACGAGCATGGCGGATACTCCGTATTCGTTGGCGTGGGTGAAAGAACCCGTGAAGGCAACGATCTATGGGGTGAAATGGTGGAGTCCGGCGTTATTGATAAATGTGCCTTGATCTTCGGCCAGATGAATGAGCCCCCTGGAGCCCGTCTTCGGGTTGGATTAACTGGTCTAACAGTTGCGGAATATTTCCGTGACATAGGCGGACAAGACGTTCTTATATTCATTGATAACATTTTCCGGTTCGCTCAGGCCGGCAACGAGGTGTCCGCTCTGTTAGGACGTATGCCTTCTGCCGTTGGTTACCAGCCAACCCTGGCAACTGACATGGGCTTACTGCAGGAGAGAATTACCAGTACCCGGAAGGGATCAATCACTTCAGCCCAGGCCGTTTACGTACCTGCTGACGACTTGACTGACCCTGCGCCGGCAACCACATTTGCCCACTTGGATGCGACCACGGTTCTTTCCCGTGCTATTTCCGAGCTGGGAATATATCCGGCGGTTGATCCTTTGGATTCAACCTCCCGTATCCTTGATCCCCAGATACTGGGTGACAAGCACTATTTCACCGCCCGCGGCGTGCAGCAGATACTGCAAAGATACAAGGAACTGCAGGACATCATCGCCATTCTGGGTATGGATGAATTATCTGATGATGATAAAGTCGTGGTGGCAAGAGCCAGAAAGATTCAAAGATTCCTGTCCCAGCCCTTCCATGTTGCTGAGCAGTTTACCGGCAGCCCCGGTATATATGTAAGAGTTGGCGATACAGTTGAATCCTTTGCCCAGGTTTTGGCGGGCAAACATGACAACCTTTCAGAAGATTCATTCTATATGGTAGGAGACATAGAAACGGCAGTTGCCAAAGCCAAACGATTGGGGGCGTAGCCCATGGCGGGAACCTTCACGCTTGAAGTAGTAACTCCGGAAGAGCTTCTCTACAAGGATGAGGTGCAATTTGTGGTTGTACCGGAGACCTATGGTGAACTTGGCGTTTTGAGAAATCACGCTCCTATGATTGCAGCGTTGGATGTTGGTGTTATGCGCTATACCGATGCTAATGGTGCAATTAGGAGAATGGCAGTAAGCGGCGGATTCATGGAAGTCATGAATAATGAAGCCCGCGTCTTAGCAGAGACTGCTGAGCCTGGTGATGAGATCGATGTCCTAAGAGCTAAAGCCTCAAAAGAAAGGGCTGAGGCAAGGTTGGCAGCCAGAGCTGATGATACCAACATGGCAAGGGCCGAGGCCTCGCTGAAGAGAGCCATTACTCGAATTCGGGCAGCCGAGTAAATAATCGAATAGCAAGTATAAAGGCCGGAAGGTTGTGAAACCTTCCGGCCTCAGACCGTCAAAAAAGGCAATGTTTCGAAAATCGGAACATTGCCTTTAAATA
>CAZOZX010000049.1:0-14804 GCA_964584415.1 uncultured Syntrophomonas sp. | reverse complement strand
CGGTAAAACCTACAAGTTCAATATAATCGAATTTAACCGCCATAAAAAACGTGGCTCGCAAATCGTAGTTTCCCGCAAACAATTGGTAGAAGCTGAACGAACACGGCAGAAAGATGAATTTTGGGCCAATATCCAGGAAGGACAAACAGTAACTGGTCGGGTAAAACGCATTGTTGATTATGGTGTATTTATAGATTTGGGTGGCTTTGAAGGCCTTCTCCATGTCTCTGAAATGGATCATGTCAGAATCAGTCATCCGTCGGATGCGGTTAAAGAAGGCGAGGAAATCGAAGTATATATCATGGCCTTGGATCGCGAAAAACAAAGAGTTTCGCTTAGCCGTAAAAAATTACTGAAGAGCCCATGGGAAAAAGTGATCGAGAAGTACACAGAAGGCGATATTGTGGACGGCACTGTAGTTAGAATCGCCCCATTTGGTGCTTTTATAGAAATTGAGCCAGGAGTAGATGGTCTGGTTCATATATCTCAATTAGCCAACCGCAGGGTAGAAAAGCCGCAAGATGTAGTAAGTGTAAATCAAGTAGTTAAAGTGAAGATATTAAGTATAGATCCGCAGGAGAAGAGAATAGGATTGTCAATCCGTGAAGTTGCTCAGGAAGCTGAGCAAGCTGAGGTGGAGCAATATCTGGAGAAACAAGATGTGGAACAAAATTATGACGAAGTTCCGACCGAAGTAGCGGACTAGGATTTATGTCTGGGAGGAAATAGTGCCGATATTTGATTTCAAATGCAGGGAATGCGGACACCAATTTGATCTGATGATATCCAATGCGGAAAAAGATAAAGTTAAATGTCCCCAGTGCGGAGCATTTAATCCATCGCAATTATTTTCACCATTCAATACGGCTAAATCAGGGCCGGCCGTAAGCAGACCAATGGCTGATGGATGTAATGGCTGCGCCGCTGCCGGGACTGGCGGATGAGGGGTTAGATACTAAGTTGCCTGGTGGCAGCTCTGGACACCTAAAAATTAATAGCTGCGTTTATTCGGAAGGCCCGTTTCGACGTACGATGTACGCCTCAACCACGAACCTTCCGATTTGTTTGTCACATTATCGAAACAATAAGCTTGGAATCAGCAAACCAGCCATAGATCAGACGTAGGTTACATACTTTATGGGATAAAATGATATGAATCTGGGGAAGAAAAACAGCATGAGAACCAGTGGGGTTATACTTGCCGGGGGCAAAAGTTCCCGTATGAAATTTAACAAAGCTTTTGCGCAAATATCAGGTAAGCCGGTTATCAATATAATAATTGAAAAATTTGAACCTGTATTTGAAGAGATCATGATTATCAGCAATGAACCAGATATCTATGAACATCTGGGTCTGCCGGTTTATACGGATGTTTATCCTCACATGGGTCCTGTGGCCGGTATTCATTCCGCATTATATCATTCCGACAATGAAAGCGTATTTGTCACCGGGTGCGATGTGCCTTTTATGAATATGGAGCTGGTCAAAATGATGATTTCGCGGCTGGACGATTATGATAGTGTGGTTCCGGAAATTGATGGATTACTTCAACCCTTAACCGCAGTTTATAGCCGAAAATGTTTGCCGGTCTTGACAGATTGCCTGGAAAGTAACCGGGTTAAATTGATTCGTATTTTCGATGAACTTAATGCTCTGATGATCAACCGAGATGAGATTGAAAAATACGGAGTAGCTGAGGAAATATTTTTAAATGTAAACGATATTGATGCCCTAAATTTAGCTGTTCATATAGCTGGGAGGGATTAATATAAGAAATAAACGCAAAACTGATCATCTGACCCTGGCTCTTAAGACACAGGATGGCCCAGCCAAAAGCGGATTTGAAGACATCAGCCTGCTTCCTGATTCCATTCCGGAAATCGCCTGGCAGGACATAGATCTCAGCAAGAAATTCCTGGGCAAAAATTTACGTTATCCATTGTTAATAAATGCGCTAACCGGAGGCACGGAGTCCTCTTATAACATAAATAAGGCCTTGGCCGGCTTGGCACGTCAATTCGGTATAGCGATGGCAGTAGGCTCGATGACCATTGCTTTAGAGGAGCCTTCAACTCTAAAAAGTTTTGTGGTTGCAAGGGAAGAGAATCCTGACGGGATTTTAATTGCAAACTGCAGTGCCAATCTTAAAGCAGAACAGGCTTGCCGCTTGGTGGAGTTAATTGCTGCTGATGGACTGCAGCTTCATTTTAATGTAGCCCAGGAAATGGCTATGGCTGAGGGTGATCGGGATTTTAGGGGCATCTTGGATAATGTTGCCCGTATCGTGAGCGATTGTCCGGTCCCAGTGATTGCCAAAGAGGTTGGTTTTGGATTATCCCGGGAAGCAGTCCGGAGACTGTATCAGATAGGTATTAGAATCATCGATAATGGTGGTTGCGGTGGGACCAACTTTATAGCTATTGAGAATCAGCGTGGTGGCAATTTTGATCAGCCGCTTTACGATTGGGGCCTTCCTACTGCTGTAAGCCTGGCGGAAATTGTTCATCTCCAATTGCCTTTGCAGTTAATAGCTACTGGCGGTATCCGAAGTGCCTTGGATATAGCCAAGGCCATTGCCATGGGTGCAGATATAGTGGGCATGACGGGCTGGTTCTTAAGGTTAATTCAGCACGGCAATCAAATGTCAAACCAAATGGCCAGGTTGCTGTACCAATTGGAAGCCATTTTCTTGATGAGCGGTGCGCATGACTGTAAGTCACTAAAGACGAAACCCGTGATTATTGTGGGCCGGACAGCCGATTGGCTGCGGGCCCGAGAAATTGACCTATCGTTTTGGTCAGCTAAAAAGACCAATTAAACTGTCTAATTGCGAAATTTCACAATAAAAACTTTGACCCGCCAATGGCGGGTTTTGTATTTGGCTATTTTACATAAACAAATCAACCGGTGGGAAACCTAATATTCGAAGCCCAAGTCATTGATGACAAAAGATTATTAGGAAAGGGATGATAGCCTAAATGCTCAATTTTCCTGTAGGCTTGATAAGCCTGGTAATAGTGTCTATATTAATCTATTTCGGGGTCGCTCATCGCGTCCTTGATAAAATGAGATTAAGTGACAAGGCAGCTTTGGCGGTAATAGCCGCCATAATAGTAGGCAGCTTTATCGATATACCGCTTGGTACTAGGGTTACCATAAATATTGGAGGATCCATAGCTGTCATACTGGCGATCTATGTATGGTTGGGGGCGGGGACCGCCTGGGAAAAGACTCGTTCCTTGATAGCCGCAATTGTTACCGGATTGGCGCTATACCTGGCAGCTCGTTACCTGGGTGCAGAGCCCGAGGATATTTTTATTGACACTATCTATATCTATCCGCTGATTGCAGGCATTGTAGGTTATCTGGCAGGACGTTCGCGACGGGGAGCCTTTTTTGCTGCGGTCATGGGGGTGCTCTCCCTGGATATTGCCCAGTATATATATTTGACCCGTACTGGGCTCCGCGGAACCGTGCATGTAGGTGGCGCAGGTGCGTTTGATTCCTTGATATTAGCCGGCATATTGGCGGTGTTATTGGCTGAATTGATTGGAGAGAGCTTAGAAAGAATGCAGGGGGGACCACAAACCGAAGGACGTCCGCCTGAACTGATAGAAAATCTGCGTGAACCTGAACCGGCTCATAAGCCTCTGCGGGAAGGGGATGAACGGGGTGAAGATCATGCGTAGACTATTGTGCTGCACGATTATAGCTATATTTATTATAGCCGTATCTGGATCTGTGGCAGGGGCTGAAGTCGAGAGTCCTACTGGACAATATTACACTCTGGTAAACGAAGATAATTATGTCATTCTCCAGACGGCTCTTGAGGTGACCCCGGGGGATATCTATATAGCCGCTGACAACTCCAAGTACCAGGTGACAGAAGTCAACGAATATACCGCTCATTGCGTTTATCAAGGCAAAGAAGAAATGCCTGTTTTTAATGAAGAAATGTTTGCAGCGGCCAGTATTTTAGATGGCGCAGTACCGATTGTGAAACAGGGCAGTAAACCAACCATTGCTGTTTATCACACTCACAGTGACGAATCTTATGTCCCCAATGACGGTAAAGAGAGCATTGAGGGCAACGGTGGAATATATGACGTTGGATCCGCATTCGTTGAAGAGTTGAAACGATTAGGCTTTAATGTGGAGTACAATACCGAGAATCATAATCCGCATGATGTTAATGCCTACAACCGCTCCCGTAAGACAGCAGCCGCACTAATGAAAGGTACTCCTGATGCAATAATAGACGTCCACAGGGATGCGGTACCGCCAGGACAATACCAGACCCAGGTAAATGGGCAGCAAGCAACCAAAATTAAATTAGTGATCGGGCGTACTAATCCTAATAGTAAGACCAATCTGGAATTTGCCAAAAATCTGAAAGCTGCTATGGATCAAAAAGCGCCGGGCTTATCCAATGGTATATTCATGGGGAAAGGTTCTTATAATCAGGACCTAAGTCCTCGGGCTATGTTGATTGAAGTGGGTGCTCATACCAACGACAAGATGGCAGCAGAAAAAGGAGTCAAAGCCTTTGCCAGTATATTGCCTGCGGTCCTGGGGGTTTCTCCAACTGCCGATGGAAGCGGCAGTGCAGCAGCTAAACCAGCCTCGGGGCAAAAATCCGGCACTACTATATTGATTATACTTATAGTGGTTGCGGCCGCGGCGGGAGGATTCTATCTGTTAAACAAAGGTTCGTTAACAAAGTAGTGCTTGGTTTGGTAAGGCAATGATAATAATATACCATTGTTTCGGGGGATCCCACTCATCGGTTGCCGCCGCCGCACTGCACCTGGGATTACTTGATAGCCGCAAAATCCCTACCGAGGAGGACCTGATAAGGATCCCTTACTACGATAAAACTACTGATGCTGATTTTGGCTCAATAAGATATATGGGAACCGATACCGACAATAATCATATCTACGTTTTTGGTAAGCGAAGTTTTAACAATCGTTATGCTGCAGTATTGATGGGTGTAGCCAAAATGTTCGGCGACCAGGATTATCTTATCATGGTGGATTGTATGAAAAGGGTTAACTGGAGTATGAAATTTGGCGGTTTTACTTCACGCCGTTTGGGCTTGATCGCCATCGGCCGCCCGATAGTGAGCTGGGGTACCCGGAAAGCGTTTGCTAACCTTGTAAACCTGGTGGAAATCACCAAGGTAAAGACCCTGGGACATCCTTCGCAGAATATATGAATATTATATTTTTGGGAACCATTGGCGTATATCATCCTACGGTTGCCGCCCATATGTATCTTAGCGGACAAATAACAACTGAGTTCGGCCAGATGTGCTATTGGGGTGACTTTCAGTCTGAATCGCTCGGGGAGCCATTGCTTATAGGATATGATAGCGGTGGCAATCGGGTATATAGTTTAGGTGCCGGAATTGACATTGATATGACCCGGAGATCTATTGAGCAGCTAACTAATATTTTAGGTCACGACCAAAATGAGCTGATGATCCAGCCAATATCAGTGCATGCAGAAAAGACCATTTTGAAACTATATCGGCTGGCACAAATTAGACTATTACAAAAACCAATTAACTGGTTGGTCGGTTATGTACTGGCAATGGATGTGGATACAATTCATCAACAGGTAAAAGAATGCAAAGATAGGGTCGGATTTGATTAAACAGGTCTGACCCTTCGATTTTCTTGCGTTGGTGATGATTATGGATGATAATTATAGACGGTATGGTTTTACTTACCTATTATATATGTTTTTGTAAGCTTAGAATCCAACAGGGGTGATGGAGTTTTGTCAGGTCGGATCACCGGCGTAAGAAGTGGGAGTATCGGGGATGAACTGGGTATCGTTGCCGGTGATATTTTGCTCTCAATCAATGGAAAGCCAATTAACGATATCCTGGATTATCAGTTTTACTCACAAGATGATAAGCTGGAAATGATAATAGACAAGGCTGATCAAGGAGTCTGGGTACTGGAGATCGAAAAGGACTATGATGATGATCTGGGTATCGAATTTGACGAATTGGTATTTGATAAGATTCAAACGTGTCAAAACCGGTGTGTATTTTGCTTTGTCGATCAATTGCCTGATCACGTGAGGCCGACCCTTCACATAAGAGATGATGATTATCGGCATTCCTTTATAAACGGTAATTTCATAACCCTAACCAATCTAAAGGAATCTGATTGGCGAAAAATCGAGGAGATGCATTTGAGCCCCTTGTATGTCTCAGTGCATTGTATTCAACCTGATCTGCGCCGGCTGATGTTGAAGAATGCAAAGGCAGGCAACATCAAACAGAATTTACAAAGACTCCGGGATAATGGTATTGAAGTACATACCCAAATAGTCTTATGCCCAGGTTGGAACGACGGCGTAATCCTGCAGGAAACCATAGAGGAACTTGCTTCATTATATCCAGGGGTGGCTTCAATAGGCATAGTTCCGGTAGGATTAACCAGACATAGAGATAAGTTACCCAGTCTGCAACCAGTCTCTCGTGAAGTGGCAACAACCACTATTCAAGAGGTTGATCGTTATCAAGATAAATTTCGCCGGTTAATGGGGACTGGGCTGGTATATTTGGCTGATGAGTTTTATTTAAAAGCTGGCCAGGAGATACCAACAGCCCATTATTATGATGATTTTCCCCAGATTGAAAATGGTATTGGGATATCTCGCCTTTTCCTGGATGATTTTAAAGAAACTGAATCATCCTTGCCTTCCTCGGTGGCTAAACGGCAAGTCTGCATCTTAAGCGGAGACTCAGCCCAGACAATTCTGAGGCCGGTCATAGATCGGTTGAATCGCATCAAGGGTCTTTCAATAGAGATGATATCAGTTCATAATCTTTTTTTTGGCGGCGGGGTAACAGTAACTGGGCTTTTGACGGGACAGGACATTATCTCTGCGCTGGGAAGTGATTACCAGGGACGCACAATAATCATACCTGAGATAGTATTACGTGATGGTTATGATATGTTGTTGGATGACATCACAATAGATGATATTCAATCAGCCAGCGGGGCCAATATAGTGATTGCCGAAAACCACGCGGCCGGATTAATAGAAGCATTGTTAGGCGGAAATTAATTGGGATTTAGTCATTGAATATAAAATGGAGGTTAGTATGGCCAAACCTGTAGTAGCAATAGTAGGGCGACCCAATGTCGGTAAGTCGACTCTTTTTAACCGTTTGGTAGGGGCCCGGAAGGCCATCGTTGAAGATATTCCCGGTGTTACCCGCGACCGCCTATATGATAGCAGTGATTGGGAGGGCCGGGAGTTCGTTATCATTGATACCGGAGGTATACGATTTGACGAGGGCGATATTTTTGCCCGGGAAATTAAACAGCAGGCTCAACTGGCGATAGAAGAGGCTGATGTAATCGTTTTGGTTCTAGACGCCCAGGAGGGTATTACATCGGAGGATGAGCAGGTCAGTACCCTGCTGCGAAAAAGTAAAAAACCCGTAATATTGGCAGCCAATAAAGTGGAAAACTTTGACCGTCAATTGGATTACTACGAATTCTATAATCTTGGTTTGGGTGAGCCCATTCCGATATCGGCTATGCATGGGCGCAACATAAACGAACTGCTGGACGCTGTGGTGGGGCAATTTGCACCTCCGGAAACCTACCAGGAAGACTTGGAAGCGATTAAGATTGCTATCGTGGGACGGCCAAATGTGGGTAAATCGTCGCTGGTTAATGCACTGCTGGGCGAGGAAAGAGTAATCGTCAGTGATACTCCCGGGACCACCAGAGATGCCATAGACACACCTTTTGAGTATAACGGCACCCGTTACGTCCTGATTGACACGGCAGGCATAAGGAAGAAATCACGCATCACCGAAGCAACCGAAAAATATAGCGTTATCAGGTCACTGAAGAGTGTGGAAAGAGCGGACGTAGTTCTTATCATGCTGGATGCTGATGAAGGGGTAATTGAACAGGACAAAAGGATTGCCGGTTATGTTCATGAACAGGGCAAAGCCAGTGTTATTATCGTGAATAAATGGGATTTGATTGAAAAAGATGGCCAGACCATGAACAAATTTGATAAAGATATACGAGAAGAACTTAAGTTCCTGGCTTATTGTCCCATATTATATGTTTCGGCTTTAACCAAAAAAAGAATATTTAAAATCCTGGAGCTGGTTGATTTTGTATCAGACCAACATAACCGGCGAATCCAGACCTCGGATCTTAACCAGGTTGTAAACGAGGCTATGCTTTTGAATCCGCTGCCGGGCGGTGGGGGCAGGAAGATTAAAATATACTACACCACCCAAGTGAAAACCTCACCCCCTACATTTGTGTTTTTCGCCAATTACCCGGAAAAGGTTCATTTTTCATATTTGCGCTATTTAGATAACGTTTTGCGAAAAAATTTTGGCTTTGAAGGGACACCTATCAAATTGATCGTTCGCAAGCGTGAAAAAACCGAATAGAATTTTTATACAATAACTTTGGGATGAGGAAAGGTTGGAGAGGTGTAAATGAAGGAAATTGGCGTTCTGCTGGTTTTGCTGTCTTACTTGCTTGGATCAATTCCATTTTCGTATATTTTCAGCCGTACTTTTGGCGGGGTAGATATAAGAACCAAGGGAACCGGAAATGTGGGGGCTACAAATGTATTACGGTCGCTGGGGGTAAAAATAGCTGTGGTCTCTCTAATTGGCGATCTTTTGAAGGGATTAGTTGCCGCCTGGATAGGGTATTATTTCGACGGGGTCACTTTAGCTGCAGCTTGTTCAGTTGCAGTGGTAGTGGGACACTGCTGGCCGATAACACTCAGGCTTAGAGGAGGTAAGGGAGTTGCAACAGCAGCAGGGATGATGTTGGCCTTAATGCCTCTGATATTTTTGTTGGAAGCTATGGTCGTAATAATAATTGCCGCTACCACTCGCTATGTATCGTTGGGTTCGGTTTGCGCGGCAATTCTATTTCCGATATTGGTTATCTTTTCTCATCAACCCTGGCAATATGTCATCATGAGCATTATCGTAGGCTCAATCGTTCTTTTCCGCCACCGTAGCAATATACGTAGATTGCGGCAAGGCACTGAAAGCAAAATAAACGAAAAAGCATTATAAGGCAGTGATTTGGTAAATGAAAAAAGTATGCGTATTAGGGGCAGGCAGTTGGGGAACAGCTCTGGCCCGGTTGTTGGCCAAGAATAATTACCAGGTGGCCATGTGGGGCAGAATTGAAGATGGGATTGAAATGATCTCGCTGGAACAGGAGAACCAGAAATATTTGCCTGGGGTTAAAATCCCTCCTTCGGTATTTCCGACTGCTCACCTGGCTGAAGCCATGGAAAATGCTGATTGGCTTATTTTATCCGTACCATCCCAGGCTATGAGGTCAGTTTTGAATCAAGCCAAAGAATACTTGCAACCTGATACATATATCGTGAACACGTCCAAGGGGCTCGAGATTACCTCCGGCATGAGAATGGGCCAGGTAGTCGAAGAGGTACTGGGCCTGGAAGTGATGAAAAAATACGCTGTTTTGTCAGGGCCCAGCCATGCTGAGGAAGTAGGCCGCGATTTGCCCACCGTAGTCACAGTAGCATCCAGAAATAAAGAAACTGCTTTTTTAGCCCAGGACCTGTTTATGGCACCTGCCTTTCGCGTATATACCAATCCCGATGTGGCCGGGGTAGAATTAGGCGGAGCATTGAAAAATGTTGTTGCTCTGGCCACCGGTGTAGCGTATGGACTTGGTTACGGGGATAATACCATGGCCGCCCTTATGACCAGAGCTCTTACAGAAATTATCAGAATGGGTGTCGCTCTCGGCGGTGATAGCAGGACTTTTATTGGTTTGAGTGGACTTGGCGACTTGGTGGTAACCTGCGGAAGCCATCACTCCCGTAACCGGCGGGCCGGGGAATTAATAGGTCAGGGCTTAAGCCTGGAGGAGGCCCTGCACAAAGTGGGAATGGTTGTAGAAGGTGCACATACCTGTCGTATTGCTCACAAAATGGCCCTGGAAAAAAATATAGAGATGCCTATCACCAAAGCCTGTTACCAGGTTTTGTATGAAAATCGTGATCCCCGTAAAGCAGTTCTGGACCTTATGCAGCGCCAAAAAAAGAATGAGACTGAAGACATCGGTGGATTTACTATGGAATGGTAGTAATTTACATAACCATTTAAACCCCCAGGTAGATGGATTTGGTAGAAAGTGTGGTAAATATCACACTTTTTTTCTTTTCTGGTTATATTAACGATGGCCCTTAAATATATTTATAGTGTTATAGCGGAATGCCCATTTGTAAGGCTATCCTGATTCGGAGGGAGGATGCCGAATAAAAATTCTAATCCGAGGGAGGGAGAAAGAGAAGTGGAAGGAAACAACATTTTAGATGACATCGCTGAAAGAACGGGGGGAGATATCTACTTAGGAGTAGTAGGCCCGGTCAGAACAGGCAAATCAACCTTTGTCAAAAGGTTCATGGAATTGATGGTATTGCCCAATATCCAAGATTTATATGAACGTGAACGTGCCAAGGATGAGTTGCCCCAAAGCGGCGCTGGCAAGACTATTACTACTACCGAGCCCAAATTCGTACCCAATGAAGCGGTTGAGATATTCACCAAGAACGGCATTTCACTCAAGGTTCGTTTGATTGATTGTGTCGGTTATGCGGTGGAAGGAGCGCTTGGATACGAAGAAGATGAAGAACCTCGCATGGTAAAAACTCCCTGGTTTGATTATGAGGTTCCCTTCGAAGAAGCGGCCGAAATAGGAACCAGGAAAGTTATTGCCGACCATTCCACAATTGGAATCGTAATTATTACCGATGGCAGTATAAGCGACATCCCGCGCAGCAATTACATTGAAGCGGAAGAAAGAGTTATACGCGAACTAAAAGAAATTAATAAGCCTTTCGTGGTATTACTAAATTCAATCCACCCTTATGATAAGGAAACCATGGCTCTGGTAGATGAGCTGAGCATCAAGTACGAATCTACTGTTATACCTGTGGACAGTGCAAACGTGACTTCAGAACAGGTCTTGAGCATCCTTGAAGAAGTGCTGTATGAGTTTCCGGTCCAGGAGGTTAATATTCGTTTACCACTGTGGGTCGATGAGTTGGATGAGGAATACTGGCTGCGCGCAGATCTGGAAGAAGGCATCCGCAGTGTATTACGTGACATACAGAAGGTTCGCGATATAGACAAGGCGATTGAGAAGTTGTCGGATATACCTAACGTTAGCTATGTGAGTCTGGAGGAAATGAATCTTGGTAGCGGTACCGCTGCTATCGATGTTACCGTTCCGGAAGAGTTGTTCTACACTTCGCTGAGTGATGTCAGTGGATTCAAAGTGGAAGGAAACCAGGATATCATTCGAATTATGAAAGATCTGAGCTTTGCCAAGAAAGAGTATGACAAGATAGCTCCTGCTCTGGTAGAAGTGCAGGAATCTGGTTATGGTGTAGTAACCCCGCAGCTGCAGGAAATGATACTTGAGGAACCGGAACTAATAAGGCATGGCAGCCGTTTTGGAGTTAAGTTAAAAGCCAAAGCCCCATCGCTGCACATTATCAGAGCCGATATAACTACCGAGATCACACCTATTATAGGGACCGAAAAACAAACGGAAGAATTGGTCCGCTATATGCTGGATGAATTTGAGGAGAATCCCACTAAGATATGGGAATCGAACATCTTTGGTAAATCATTACATGACCTGGTCCGCGAAGGCATTCAAAACAAACTTCATCGGATGCCGGAAAATGCACAGGTGAAATTACAGGATACCCTGCAGCGGATTGTAAACGAAGGCAGCGGAGGACTGATCTGCATAATTATATAACCAGCAGGGCGACTAACAGGGACGAATCTGCTGCCAGCAGCAAGGCGTCCCTTTTTATTTTCTGGAATATGTGAGGCGAATTATTAAAGCCTCCTGCCATTAGGATCCGGCTTTAAAGCACAATGCATATATTTCCTTTGACCTCTCAACAGGTGATATGGAAAACCATTTGACTCCGGGAAAAAATCCGCCGGAGTCATTTAATTGTTAAACTATATCCTTATTAGTGGAGCCCAATCACCTTGCTCCTATTGGTTTGCAAGTGCTATAATGTCGGAATTGGGAGGTATTTTTATGATAAAGATCGGCTTGCTCGGTTGTGGTACGGTAGGAACCGGGGTAATAAAACTTTTAGATCAGAATCGGACAGCAATTAGCGCCAAAACCGGTTCCGAGATTGTAATTGCCAGAATTCTTGAAAAAGATTTGGATAAATGTATATCGCTAGGTGTAGCTGAGAATATGATAACCAATAACATAGATGATATAGTTGGGGATCCTTCTATAGAGATTGTGGTTGAGCTTATTGGAGGGATTGAACCAGCCCTCAGTTACATTACTGCCGCGATGAATAAAGGCAAACACGTAGTCACTGCCAATAAAGACCTTATTGCCGAACACGGTAAAGAATTATTTGATACCGCGGCGGAAAATGGAGTGGATTTCTATTTTGAGGCCAGTGTTGGTGGAGGTATACCCATAATATATCCACTTAAGCAATCACTGGCTGGCAATCAAATCCAAGAAGTGATCGGCATTCTTAACGGGACTACCAACTATATCCTGACCAAGATGAGTCAGGAGGGCCGTGACTACCATGAAGTATTGAAAGAGGCCCAGCAACTTGGTTATGCAGAGTCCGATCCTACCGCTGATGTTGGAGGATTCGACGCAGCTCGTAAGATTGCCATTTTATCATCCATAGCATTCAACAGTCGGGTTACTCTGGCAGATGTATTTGTAGAGGGTATCACCGCTATTACCATCAAAGACATAATTTATGCCAAGGAATTGGGATTTGTTATTAAGCTGCTGGCCATAGCCAAAGAGGTTGACGGCAAAATTCAAGCCCGGGTTCACCCCGCATTTATACCGGAAAAACATCCTCTGGCTAATGTTGATGGGGTGTTTAATGCCATCTTTGTGCGTGGTAACGCAGTTGGAGAGGTAATGCACTACGGAAGGGGAGCTGGGCAGATGCCTACTGCCAGTGCGGTCGTAGGTGACATAATAGAGATTGGCCGGAATATGGCCTTCAAGATAAACTCTCGCATAGGCTGCACCTGTTATGAAGACAAAACAATTCTGCCGATAGATGAACTCTGTGCAGAATATTATATACGGATGACAGTTACCGACCGACCTGGAGTATTAGCGGGAATTGCGGGGGTCTTCGGGGCCAACGATGTCAGTATCGCGACCGTAATCCAGAAGGCCAGCAAAGCCGATAAGGCAGAATTAATAATGATTACCCATGCGGTAAAAGAGAAACACCTGCAAGACTCACTAGCCACATTAAAAGGTATGGACATAGTAGGGGCAATAAATAATGTTATTAGACTTGAGGGTGCTCAGGACTAGAAGGAGTGAAGAGGAATTGTCTTTATGGGTAACAAAATTCGGTGGATCATCGGTTGCAACCCTGGAAAGGATCGATAAAGTAGCTGCCCGTATAGCTGAGATAAAAGGTCAGGGTAATGATGTTGTCGTAGTTGTATCAGCGATGGGCGACACTACTGATGATTTACTGGAATTAGCGAGCGGAATAGGGAAGCGGCTTCCTCAAAGAGAGTTGGACATGCTCCTGGCTACTGGGGAGCAGCAATCGGCAGCTCTGCTGGCTTTAACCTTGATTAAGATGGAATGCCCAGCGATTTCTTTAACCGGTTGGCAGGCGGGAATTAAGTCGGATGGACAGCACGGTAAAGCGCGCATTATCGGCCTGGACACCGGACGTATCCAGAGTGAGATCCAAAATGGCAAGGTGGTGGTGATAGCAGGTTTTCAAGGCATTTCACCACAAGAGGAAATAACTACCCTGGGAAGGGGCGGATCGGATACCACGGCGGTGGCTCTAGCCGCAAGCCTTAAAGCAGATCACTGCATCATATATACTGATGTAGATGGTGTTTATACTGCAGATCCAAGGATCGTAAAAGATGCTCGTAAATTATCTGAAATATCCTATGAGGAAATGCTGGAGCTGGCCAGCTTGGGAGCAGTTGTTCTGCAGCCCCGGGCTGCAGAGTTTGCAATGCTCTATAATGTTGATGTTGAGGTGCGGAATAGTTTTAATAATAATCCCGGTACTTTAATAACGGAGGTAGCTAAAATGGAGAGACAGAAAGTGGTTAGCGGCATCGCTCATGATTGCAATGTGGCCCGGATTGCCCTATTTGATGTCCCAGATCATCCTGGTGTAGCCAGCATAATATTCAAAATATTAGCTGATCACGGCATCAATGTAGATATGGTAATCCAAAGTGCTATGCGGGATGATCGCAATGATATAGCTTTCACGATAGACAGGGACGAATTTGATAAAGCCCGCCATGTTGTCAATGAGATCGTAATAAAAATAGGTGCCTCAGGGATGTCGTACAGTACCGATGTGGCTAAGGTTTCCATAGTAGGAGCGGGTATGCAGAGCAACCTGGGAGTAGCCGCCTCTATGTTTGATGCCCTGGCTCGCAAAGATATCAATATTCATATGATAAGTACCTCTGAAATCAAGATTTCCTGCATCATTGATGAAGACCAAATAGAAACCGCCGTCCAGGCTCTTCACGAAAAGTTCGGACTAGGTGATGTGGACTAAAAGCAGCCGATGAGAATTCAGAGCCCAAATGTTTGAAAAACATGGGCTCTTTTTTATTTTAAGATGAGCACAAAACATTCGACATTATGAATAACTTTATGCCCGGCCCTAAATCCTATATGATATAGAAAACAAATAAGCCGGGAAATTATTATTTG
>CAZOZX010000048.1:13349-14828 GCA_964584415.1 uncultured Syntrophomonas sp. | reverse complement strand
GACCGCCTCAGTTAGGCTGGCCTTTGGCTGGTGGGAAGAAAAGAGCTATACCCTATAAAAAAATTTAAAGTAATAGCGCTGTGCCCCTTTTGCTCAATAATTTTTACCGTATGGGGCTTATAAAGTAGAGCCATTCATCGCTTGGTCAGCGTCACGCAGGCCGTTACGATCAAAATGTTTTGTCGAAAGCTATTGGTAATTTATCGAATATCCTCATATTTTGAATAATTAAGTTTTATTCAACTCCGCTAACCATATTCCATAATGTGCTATAATTTATTTGATTTTTGGAAATTTTGTATTTGTGGCAGGGATTGTCGATGGGAACGATGCCTTTTTACTTAGTATTGTTACATTCTGTACCCGAGACGTTGATTTTGATATACCTGGGACTGCAGCTGACAGGCATTAAAGCTCCACTGCCCCGGATCCTGTGGGCAGCCTTGTTTACAGCCCTGGCCAGCTGGGTTATCCGCGCCTTACCAATAGCTCCGGGATTCAATGTTTTCCTGCAACTGCCAGTACTGATCGGTTTGCTGGTCTACGTATGCCGAATCCCTGTGCTTTATTCGATCGTGGCTTCATTTTTTGGATTGATCGTACTGGGCATATGCGAAACGATTTACACCTTGCTGGTTCTGTTCTCGACTGGCATTACCATTCAACAAGCCCTGTCCAATCCTTTATGGAATATCTTATACCCTCTGCCTCAGTATTTTATCCTGGGTTTGATTATTACGTTTCTGATCAAAAATGACGTGGTCATTTTTGATATTCGGGAAGCTATAGAAGAGAAGAGAATGAGCAGTGAGGAAGAGCATCTTAATTAGTGTAATCTTGGTACTGAGCCTGGCGGTTTTGCTGCTAGTTACGGCATTTTATTATCAATACTACCTAGAGGGAAGAGTAGCGGTTATCAGCCGCAATTTCATAGTCTACTCTATTCTACTTATTATATTTGTGGCAATAGTGCTGTCACTGGTTTTAACCAATAAGTTGTTGTTTATCGCCAAACAGGATAGCGTGGTCAAGTCGCAGCATTATCAAAACGAGAAGCTTTGGGAGTTAAACCAGATTATCCGAACCCAACGCCATGATTTTGTTAACCACCTGCAGACGGTCTATGGTTTGATCCAGTTAGGGATGCCAGAAGAGGCCGAGGCCTTCATCAGTGAACTCTATGACGAAGTTCGGGCCAGCGGCGAGGTAATGAGACTCGCCATGCCGGAATTAAGCGCTTTGCTGCTGGCCAAGACCGGTTTTGCTGCCCGGCATAACGTTGCCTTTAAAATGGAAGTTGAATCCGATTTATCAGGGCTGGGCATAAGGCCTTTCGACCTGGTAACCATGGCCGGCATGGAAGTGGAGGAGATCCGCATCATCGGGCTGCCCCTCCCCGAGCCCGGCAGCACCACCGCTCACGTCAGCGGTCTGACCTGGGACCGCGAGAAGATCGTGGCTGCTGAAGTGACCGAAGTG
>CAZOZX010000048.1:0-13339 GCA_964584415.1 uncultured Syntrophomonas sp. | reverse complement strand
TAACCATGGCCGGCAACCTGATCAACAATGCCCTTGAGGCAGTACAGAATCTGCCCCCGGCGGAACGTAAAGTCCAGTTCTCAGTGTTTGAAAACAGCCGTTTCTTCATTATTCAAACCCACAATCCCGGCTTCATCCCCCCTGACCTGCGCACATCCATATTTACTCCGGGATTCTCGACTAAAAAAGGTAATACCCATCGTGGTTTAGGATTGGCTTCCATAAGACAGTTAACCGATACTTACAAAGGTTTTACCGTGGTCAGCAGCCATCCTGGCCGAGGGATCCGCTTCACGATCGGTTTACCCAAACAAAAAGAAAGGCCCGTAATATGAGCATTCATGAGTTATCGGTAAAATGGGCTGCCTACCTGGCCCGCGAGTTGGAATCCGACCGCATCCAGGAAAACCGCATGGCTTTCGGGCTGGAGTTATTATTGGGTGAGATAGTCAAGCTGGCCCTCGTAATAACAATATCCTACTTGTTGGGAATACTGCCCGAGGTCCTCACGATAACCCTAGTTGCCGGATTCTTACGCCTGGCATCAGGGGGCGAACACTGCAGTGCTTATTATCGGTGTCTGATCGGGGGGCTTTCCTGTTTTATATTGTTAGGATGGACAGCCCATCTAATTAATCCCTTGATCAACAACTCAGTCCTATGGCTGGTTATATGTATAGGCTCATTTATCAGCGGGGCTATTCTGTGGCAATATGCGCCTGGCGATACCGCCAACAAACCCATAAATACCCTGGAACAAAAAAAGCTCTTCCGAAAATGGTCCTTTATCATTTTGGGTGTGTACATTTGCATCATGGTTGCAATGATGCAAATTCCTGCCGCCAGATTGCTCGTTCTCCCCATGTTGATCGGTATTTTAGAACAGAGTTTTACCATATCACCTTGGGGTTACAATTTCATTCACAGCATTGACCGCCTGTTAGGAAGCGCAGCATAAAATTCTATTCCGGGAGATTTGAGATGGATGTGCTCATTGTAGACGATAACCACCCCACAGGTCTTTATTTAAAACAAATAGTCTCTAAAATACCTGATGCTAATGTGGTAGGCGTTGCCACCAGCGGTGAGGAGGCTATCCGCTTAACCAGCCGGCATAATCCCCAGTTGGTGTTCATGGATATTGATATGCCGGGGATGAGCGGTTTGGAAGTGGCCCGCCGACTGGGTGAAAATCACCATGACCTAATCTTTATCTTTGCCACTGCTTATCCCAACTATGCCCTGGAAGCATTCGAGATTTATCCCTTCGACTATATCCTCAAACCATTCGATGAGAAACGCATTCGGAAAACCTGGGCCAAGCTGCAGGCCAGTA
The DNA here is from genome assembly GCA_964584415.1 of uncultured Syntrophomonas sp. Taxonomy (GTDB): domain Bacteria; phylum Bacillota; class Syntrophomonadia; order Syntrophomonadales; family Syntrophomonadaceae; genus PHAA01. Next base: position 12,003 of record CAZOZX010000048.1, on the reverse strand, counting down.
TGAAAGGACGATTACTTACCCCGGCAGTCAAACCGGAAGCAATAGCTGTTCAAGTTCACGGGGACACCGTTGTTCTAAATCCTGCCGAGATTATCTATTTGGAAAGCCACCGGGCTGATGTGCTCATCAAAACCGCCAGCCAGGAATTTCGTCTCAGGAGCACCCTGGCTGAATGGGAGCAGCGCCTGTCTAAAGCTGGATTCGCCCACAGCCACCGCAGCTACCTGGTCAATGTCAGTCAGATCAAGCAGGTTAGCCGCTATGGCTGTACTTATGACCTGTTACTGAAGTCCGGCGACCGCATACCTTTAAGCCGCAGCTGCGCCAAACAACTCAAAGACCTGCTGACTGGGGTTTAGTGCCCTCCGTTCCTTTAGCGGCAAAATTCTCCCATAGTCCCCTTGTTTATTCGTTCGGATATCTTTTTATACAAAATCTCCATTGATTTATGCCGTTCATGTCAAAATATAAGCCATTCGGCCCAAGCCGGTTGCCAAAATCCCCCACAGCTTGATAAGGTAAAAAACGACCTATTTATTTTGCAAGGAGGTGGGTGCATGCGTAAGGTAAAATTGTTGGGATTGATTTCAGCATTTCTTCTGGTTGTTGCCCAAGGTGGCGTAACTCCAGCCTGCTGGTTCCATTGGTATCAGCCCAAACTGCCCGAGTAAAATAACTGGAGTTTAACCGAGTAAACTAAAACAGAATAATATGATTGCAAAGCAAGAATGAGGCCCGCGGTTCAGCGGGCCTCAGCCATCTCCAGCATCGCCTCAATGCGCACCTTCAGACTTTCCAGGTCCGAACTGGAATAATCACTTTCCAGGTGCAGGTAAGGGAGCCCTTTTTGTTTGACCAGTTCACTTACTGCGAAGGCTTCTATATTGTAGGTGTGGCACGCCTGCCAAGTCAGATCAATTACCGCATCCACCCGGAACCTGTCAATCATGGTATTGATGAGTTCTAGCCGGTAGGGATTGGGACTCATGCAGGAACAGGGTATGGCCAGGTATTTTTCCGCCAGGGCGATAATCGGATCGTCAATCTCCGTGTTGGTCTGCAGTTCCAGCGTCTTATATCCGGAACAGTTTTCCATTGCCACTATATGGGCGCCTAGTTCTTCGGTGAGAAGAATAACCTTCTCGCTGCCCAGCCCTACCGGGCAGCCGGTCAGCAGTACCCGCGGCGCTGCCGGGCCAGCACCGGTTCCCTGGCCCGCCGTATCCTTCACCAGCCGCTGCAGATTACCGATCAATTCCTCTTTATCACTGCTGAAACCGCGCGACCAGGCTGCATTAAGCAGGTCCATACCGCTCAGCGGAGGCGGATCGGCCTGGTTGAGATCAAACATGGCTTTCATAGCTTGCTTCTCCCGATTGACAAGGTCGACCGCTTTCCAGATATCATCATCACTGATGACTACCTCCAACTCCTGCTCCAGGCGCAGCCTCAACCGCCTGATCTCCTCTACCCATAAGCCGAAACTGGCGGGAGAACCGCTCAAATGAGGCAGCTGCATAACATGGACCGGTTTTAGATCCTGCATCAGTTCAAACATTTTCTTTTTACCGTCACAGGTGGTCTCGCCTATGACCAGGTCGGAGAAATAGAAAAACGGACAGGTATCGGTAATGGCAAATCCGTAGGACGATTTTATCAGCGGGCACAGGTTGCGGGGCAGGTGTTTTTCGGCCGCGCTAATCGGCTCCTCCCGGGTTCCGCACAAGCTTACTGGTATGGCCCCGGCGGCCACTATCAGCTCCTGGGGACAGTAGGTACAGTAAATTCCTACCACTTTGCGGCCATTGTCCTTGGCCTCCTTGATTCTCATCAGGTTGGCTTCCCGCGATACTACGTAGGCTGAAATATCATTTGCTTCCAACTTGCTTAACTCCTCTCCTCATTCGGTTTTTAACTACTTGCCTTCTGTTTTTCGACGTCAGCCGCTATCCCGCAGCATTTCCACAAAGGCTTCTACCCTGACCTTGATCCAATCCTGATCGGAATCGGAATAGTCGGTTTCGATCTGCAAAAAGGGCGTGCCCAATTCATCCTGGATATACTTGCCTAGTGAATAGGACTCGATATTGAACGGGTGGCAGGCTTGCCAGGTAAGATCCACCACCCCGTCAATGCTGTATTCCCGGATAATTTCGGATAGCTGTTCAAATCGGTGCCGGTTGGGTGACAGGCATGGACAGGCTATGCGCAAAGTTGCCCGGGCCAGTGCCTCCATCGGATCACCCTCTTCATCGACCATATTAACCGTCTTAAGACCCCCGCAATTCTCCATCGCAATAACCAGGGCCGACTGTTCGATGATTTTCAGGACCTTCTTGGAGGTAGTCGGGCAGCCGGTCAGCAGGATACGGGGGCGGGGCTCAATCCCGCCCCGGTCCCGGGCAAACGCCGCCGCCTGCTGCATTCTCTCTATATATCCGGGCAGGTCAACCTCAAATCCGATCGGATCGACCGCAATGCTGGCTTCACAACCGGTCAGCAAAGGAATATCTCCTTTATTCAAGGAGAATATTGACTTGATCATCTGCCGCACCTGATTATATTGTTTTATCGCCTGGCGCAGGCCGTCGTCGGTAATCTTAGAACCCAGTTCCTTTTCCAGCCAATCCCGCAAACGGTACAATTCCTCTAACCATTGTTGGAAAGCCCTTTCCCCATTCGCGGTCTGGGGCAGGTCCAACTGATGCACCGGCTTGATCCGGCTCAGCAGTTCATACATTTTACGCTTGCCTTCACAGGTAGAATCAGCCAGCAGGAGATCGGAAAAGTGAAAGTAGGGGCAGGTGTCCGACAAAGCCAGCCCATAACTGGATTTGACCAGCGGGCAAAGGTTGCGCGGCAGATGTTGTTCCGCCACCGGAATAATATCGTTGGAGGAAGCACACAAGGCAACCGGTATCCCCCCGGCCGCCACAATCAATTCTTTGGGTGTGAAGGCACAATACACACCGACTATCTTGGTGCCCTGCTCAATCTTGGCCATGGCAAGATCAAAAATTTGCTGTTCGACCTGATCCATATAATTGTCATCCAGCTGCAATTAACTTCCCTCTCCTTTTTACGTCATGCTTTGATTCTCGATTGTCTACCTGACTCTATAGCCGTCCTCATTTCGGACATTGATAATCAAGGCCACCGCAATAGTGCCGTAGGCCACAAAACTCCGGAAGTATTCGCCCAGAGCAGCATTATGAAATAGGTTTTGACCCGCCTGGGGGGAAACGATAAACAGAGTATGAAACAAGAAAACACCCAGCAGGGCATGCCTGATTTTGGCGCTTTTTATGCTGGCCCCACCAGCCAGCAGCGCCGCACAGGCGATAACATCATTGGTCAAATGCGCGGTATAAACATCAAACATACCTATATTTTGGAGGTAAGCCAGTTGTCCCAAGGCAGCGAGGACAGTAGAAATGATCATAACCTTGATCCTGACCTTTTTGGCGTCTATACCCAGCAATTCGCTGGTGGGGGTGCTGGAGCCCACCGCTTTGATTTCCTGGCCAAACCGGGTATGCAAAATGTAGAATATGAAGGCCGCCACACCAAGCACCAACAATATCATAAACAGCGGCACCTCCAATTGACCTGCTTTGATCAGCCACAGCTTGTCAATGGTATTGCGGTACATGCCCAGGTCAACCGTATTCCTGACTCCAATCCCCCGGGTAAGGATAATATCTGTGTTGGGAACGGGGATAATCGTCCCGAAGCCTACCAGGAATATCAGCTGGTAAACGCTGTTGAACAAAAATCCGATTATAATCGTGGTTATCATTTCTTTGCCTTTAACCCGGTTCAGGATAATGCCGATCAGGTGTCCCAGTAAGACGGATAAGACCACCCCCAGCACCACCGCCAGCAATATCCCGGGTATGCCGCCAATCCGGTAGCCGATCATAACCAATAAGGCAGTCTGCATAGCCATGGCGCCTACGGTAATGGCGAAATTCAGGCCCATTCCGGCCACCACCGGGATAACCAAAGCCAAGACCAATATCCCGTCGCGAATAAACCGGGTCAGTACCTGGTTAAATACAAAGCTGCCGGAAAGCCCGGAAAACTTCCAGGCCAATAAGGAGAGAATCACAAATACCGCCGGAACTGTATATTCATTGTAAAACCGGCCGCCGGCAGTCTTTTTAATAATCAATGCTTCTGCCCTGCCTTTCTCTAACCAGCAGGGCATACAAAATGACCCCATAGGTAATCATGGTCCTCAAAATCTCGGTCAGCTCGGGTATAAGTATGGCATTGGCAATCGGTACCGTCAGCAGGTAAATGGACTGGAGCAGGTAGACACCTAAAACAGCTTCGAATATAAAGGTCTTTTTGCCAGTGCTGCCGCCAATCAATATAGCAGCTATGGCCGGGAAAGCCATGGACAGGGGTTCGTCGTAGAGCTGCACGAAACCATAGCTCTGGGCATAGACGCATATACCCAGCCCGGCGATGATCGTCGATATTATGACTGCAGTCAGGCGGGTCCGGCTGATATTTATTCCGGATAAGCGGGCAAATGCTTCATTTTCCCCAACAGCGATGGTGGCGCGGCCAAGTTTGGTGCGGAAGTACAGGTACAGAAACAAGCCCACCAGGGCGAAAAAAGCCAGCAACCCGAGGGGTATCTCCACCCCGCCTATTCTCAGCACCGCCACGTTATCCAAAATATGATTGAAATAATTCTCCAGGCTGATGCGGGGACGCAAGCCCCGTCCACCGACGGGGTACAACATTTCCCGGTTAGTAAAGGGCACCAGGGTCCAGACATAGTTCATCAGAGGAATAAAAGAAAAGCCGATAAAGGTGCCGGCAATCTCCTCCCGGCCTTTCACCCGGTTCAGGATCAAACCATAAAGCCAGCCCAGCAGCCCACAGAAAACCAGGCTGAACATAAGCGACATAAAAAATCCGTAAAAACCGGTCATCCTGAAATTAATAGCCAGGCACATCCCCAGCAAGCCGCCGACAATCCCCACCGGGAGACCGAAATTCATGCCCGCTCCCACATTCAGCATGGGTATCAGGGAAAGTACCAGCACTCCGTTCATGACCATTTTGACCAGGGATACGTTGAACAGAGTCATCAGATTCATTTGCAAGCTATAGGACACAACCACCAGGATTATCAGAAAAAGCGAGATAATAACCTGGGGCGGTCGCAGCTTATAACTGTTCACTGTCCGCCCCTTCCTCGCCTGACAAGGTCAACCCGAATTCCACCTCAGATGAATCCGGCGGCAGGATTTTAAAGACTTTACCCTCCACCATGACCGCTATCCTGTCACATACCCGTCTTAATTCGTCCAATTCACTGGAGGCGATTACGATGGTGGTGTTGCGGCTGCGGTTTATTTCAATCAGCATCTGCAATATTTTTTCTTTGGCAGAAATATCGATACCCCGGGTCGGTTCGGCTACAAACAACAGCTGGGGATCAACCGTCAAAGCCCGAGCGATACATACCTTCTGCTGGTTGCCCCCGCTTAGCTCATTCACCGCCTGTTTAACCGAGGTGCACTTGATATCTAGATCCTGGACCATCGTAATGACATGCTTTTGGCTCTTGACGCGATCGATAAAACCCAGCCAGGCTAGGGCGGACTTTTTAACGAACATGTTTTTTATCTGGTTGGCAGTAAATATCACGTTGTCTTCCACGGACTGATCCGCCATAATACCTAACCTCTGCCGGTCATCAGGCAGCACATACAAACCGTTTTTTATGTTGGCCCGGGCATCCATCCTGGTCATCCGGCAGTTACGGTAAAGCACCTCACCATCCACCGGATACATGCCCATCATGCCGTAACCAACCGCCAGTTTGCCATGCCCGGAAAGACTGGTTATGCCCAATATTTCACCCTGATGCACATCCAAATCGAGTGCTTTGACGTCTTCGCCCGGCATTTGTACCGAGAAATTCTTAAATGAGATGACCGCTTGCTTAGCGATCGCTCTTTTGGCGGCAGCGGCTTTATTGACTTCGTGACCAATCATGTCCCGGGCCAAGTTATTTATTGAAATGCTGCCTTTTTTATACTGGGAAACCAGGTGCCCATCCCGCAGTACGCTAACCCTGTCACAGATGTGCTGGATTTCTTCCAGACGGTGGGAAATGAATAGTATAGCGATTTCCCGTTGAGCCATCTCCTTTAGAATCTCAATCAATTTTAGGCCGTCCCGCTTATTCAGCACTGCCGTGGGTTCATCCAGGATCAGCAGTTTTAAGTCGGTCCGGTCAATTTCCCGAGCGATCTCTACGAATTGTTTCAGGTTGGTAGTAAGGTCGGCAATTTTAAGCTTTACGTCGAGATCTATCCATAATCTGTTCAGGGTGAGGCGGGCGGCGGCGTCATCCTGCTGCCGGTCGATAAAAGAATACTTGGGACCCAATAACCGATCGGTCCAGGCCAGGGTATGTTCACGACCCAGCTTGATGTTTTCCCCCACGGTCATATCCGGGATCAGGGCAAACTCCTGGTGAATCATGCCAATTCCCAGGCGGATTGCCTCGGCACAATTTTTCAAGTCTATTTTTCGGCCCTCAAAGCAGATCTCACCGCTATATCCCCCGGTTGCCCCGATAACTGGATTCCCGAACAAGATATTCATCAAGGTGGTCTTGCCGGACCCGTTAGCTCCGACCAGGCCATGTATTTCCCCGGGCTTAATAGAGAGATTGATATCAGTCAGGGCTGGGTGCCCATTATAGCTCTTATTCAGTTTAGTAATGGTTAAAAGATCTTCCATCGTCGGCCTCGCAGCTTCCATAATGCTGCCCGTTCATATAAGAAATAACTATAAGAAGCGGGCTGTCTTTAGGGACTTTAGAACAGCCCGCCTCGATTAAAGTTAATTTAGTACAGGATAGTCTTCATGATCATCACGAAGTAATTGGGGTACTCGGCACCGTCGGCTTTGGCTTTGAATTTGGTAAAGCTAACCTCGGCTCCGGTGATTTCCTTGGCAAACTGGTTGAGGTTATTGACATCCTTGTAGTTATAGCTGGGATCTTCGATCATCTTCTTGGCCAGTTCCACCGCAAATTGAGGCATAAATATGGTTGCCGGCATCGGCCACCCGCCCAACCTGCCTGTCATTCCTGCCGCGGCTGCCTTTTCCGAGATCATGCCGTTAAGTTTGGGGAAATTCCAGGCGTCTTCCTCGGAAATCTGTAAACCTAAAACGGTCGGGTAAGCCTGCAGCGGGGTCGGACAGCATTGCTCCACCACCATGAACTTCAATTTGAAGGCCTCATCGATTATAACGTCGTACATGGGGCAATTGCTTCCGAATATAACCGTATCCGGTCCGTACTTGGTTATTTGGCGGGGAATATCTTCCCGTAAGAATTGCAGCATCGGCCCGGTTCCGTTGCCCGTCTGCGGATCGGGTGTGACTACCTCTACCCACTGCATGCCCAGTTCTTTACAGGTCTTCTCCATGGCATCTTTTCTCTGGGCAATTACTTCCTTGGCCAGGTGGGTTGGGAACGAATAATGGATCATGGTCTTGGCGCCCATTTCTTTAGCTTTGGTGGCGATAGCGGTACCTCTCCTCACCCAGTCGGTGTCGAGGTTGACATCTACATACTGTGACATCAGGGCCGGATCGTCCCAGATGGGAGCGGTCATGGTAATGATATCGGGTCTCTTTTCTTCCACTTTTTGCAGGGCCGGAAGCAAACCAGCCTGCCCGGACACTACGATGATGGCTTTCATTTTGGGATCATCCGCCAGCGAGGTAATCTGGCTCAAGCCGGTTTCAATCTCGGTGGAGAAATTTTCCGGCAGGGTGATATGTTTGACAGTATCGGGATACTTCTTAGCCATCGCTTCCCCAGCTCGGAACTCATCTTCACTGGTTGACAAGGTAGGAGTAACTATACCGATTTTGTAATCAGCTGGTTTTTGAGCCGTAGTCGGGGCGGTCTTCTGCCCGCAGCCCGTCACAAACGTACCCAATATCAAGATAACCAGTAACAGTGAAACAATTCTTCTCAACACTTCTTCCTCCCCAAATAAAAATTTTTACCCAATGTTTCCCCACGGCATTGTGTCCGTAAAATTTATTGGCTTGCTCCGGTTTTATGTACGCTATATATACATACCTCCCTTGACCTTGAATTTTCCAAGAATATTGCCCCCAATATGTACACGTTTTCGCATAATTTGATCATTCCTACCGTAATCGGCTTCATCTGCTCCAACAAATTATATATTAGCGTGTTTTATCTGTCTAATTACTATTGGTTATATATAAATAGACAAAATATAAGCCGCTGAGGTAACATCGATCGCCCGCGGCTAGTATATAAATTCAGTTTTCCAAGCAGCGATATTTGTATTGTTTAAATAGTTATGGCTTTACCGGCGGTACTCAACAACTCCATAGCCGTGTACATGTTGGTAACCTGGCCCACCTGGAGAAGATCCTTTTTATTGAAGAAGTCCAAGCAGGTGCCGCATGATAGAATATCCACTCCGTTTCCCTGCAAAAAGGCCAGATGCTCCACAATGGGAGAACCTTCAGTAGTCAGGTGAATGCCGCCATTCATGAATATAAGCGCTTTTAACCTTGCGCTCATTTCAGTAAGGGTATAAGCCCAGCTCTTGATTAAGATGTTGCCCAGCTCTTCGTCGCCTTCCCCGAAATGGCTGGATTTAACCAGGATTACCAAATCGCGTTCGGCAGAATCTTCCGCTGCTGTTTCCACTTCACTTTTGACCATGTGGATATATGAACTATTTTCCTGGTTGTTGACCGTAAATGAGTAACCCTGGCTGGCGGCCAGTTTACTGACATTCTCTACTGCGGCCGGATTGTCAACAATGGTCATAATTTCTTCCCCACTGTTTTCGTCCATGGCTCTTTTGGTGAGGATAACCGGCTGCGGGCAGCTTAGCCCCCGGGCATCAATGTTTCTAGTCATTTTATATCCCCTTTCCATAAGGTAGCTCTTATTCATCTATATTGCTGATCAGACCCCTGCCGGCCTTAACATTTCTGATTCCGGCAAATTACACCATCTGGACAACCACATTCCATCGGCCAATCAAATTCAACCCCGCACTTGCAAATGCGGGCTGAATATGAAGGCTTACAAGACTATTTTATATCCCCCGGTATTGCCAATCGGTCTTAACCGGCAGCTTGACTACCTTTTCAATCGTCACCCCGATTTCTTCAATGATCCGCTGGATTTTCTCCAGATCTTCCGGTTCCACTATCAGCGAAATACCACAGCAGGAACTGGCCGCCCGGGGAGTGGGGGCAATCTGGTTTTTAATTCCTGCCTCTTTCAATTCCCGGTTGAGCCGCAGCCCCTGATGATGATTGGGAAAAAGAATATACCAGCGGAACGAGGTTTGTTCCATGTTCCCCGCCTACTTTCGCAGCATCTCCAGGAAAGCTTCAATCCTTGTCCGCAGCTGCTCATAATCCTGCTCGCTGTAATCCGTTTCAATGTGCATGATCGGCAGGTTTTGCTCGGCCAGCGCTTGTTTTACCAGGTAGCTTTCGGTGGAGTAGAGGTTGCAAAACTGCAGGTTCACATCAATTACGCCATCCACCTGGTATTCCCCGGCCAGCCTGACTATATCGTCGATACGGCCCGGATTGGGGGTAAAGCAGGCACAGTTGGTTTGCATGTAGCGCTGAGCCAGAGCCTTGACCTGTTCTTCGATCGTCTGGCCGCTTTCATCCACCAGGTGCTCGAAATAGCGGGTACCGGTGCAGGATTCCTCAACCACAACCGCCGCCCCGGCAGTTTCGATGATATGGTGGAGCTTCCAGTTGGGAATCGCCATGGGGGTGCCGCTGACCATTATCCGCAGGGCATCGTCAGGAAATACGCCCTCCCCCTTGCTGATGCGCTCTTCCAGTTCTTCTGCCAGTCGATTGGCCATCTGGGCACAACGGGCTGGGTCATCATAAAAAGCAATCTGGGTCACCAGCAGGGAATCTTTGCCGCTGATTGGCACCGGGGAGGCCTTGCGGGCATTATATAACCGCTGCAATGCTTTGCGTTTGTTGTTGATCAGTTTTATGGCTTCGCCCAATTTTTCCGGGGTTATCTTGTTGCCGGTCAGGTTTTCTACCACCTTGATAAAATCCATAATCTCCCCTTCGAAGGCAGCTACATCCTTATCCCGCTTCAGCTGGGGCACATCGATAACATGCAGGGGAACCTCTCGGGACAGTATCTCCCAGGCCTTCTTTTTGCCGTCACATGTGGTCTCGCCGACATACATATCCGCGATTTGAAAAAACGGGCAGGTCTTGTCCAGCCTGGCTCCCACCGATGCCTTGATTAAAGGACAGGTGTTGACTGGCAGTACTTTTTCGCCCCCGGATACCCAAAACTGGGACCCGCCGCATAAGCCGGCGGCAATCCCCCCGGCTGCAAAGACTGCCTCATCTGGTACATAAACGCAAAAGGTGCCAAATACTTTCCCGCCTTGTTTCTGGTGTTCAATCAGCTCAGCCGGTCTTACCCCGTGGATTTCTGATACTACAAAGTCATAGAAATCCATACCTTCCGGGCGGTTTTGCTGGGACAGAAATACTCCTCCAAAAGCGTCAGGCAAAACCTCGCACAGCAGGTCATGTTTGTCCAGGTCCATCCCCAGATCATTCCACATTTGCCGGTAATCAGCCATAAATAAAATCCTCCTCCTGTTATTGATAAGTTAGTATTAGTCGGAATTGTTCTCCTTCAATTCTGCCGGGCCAGCAAGGCTGCCCCTAAAGCACCGGTATACTGGCATGAATCGGCTACTATCAGCGGGCAGCCCAGTTCCTTTTCCAGGGCTCTTCTCACTCCCGGGTTGATAGCTACTCCACCGGTAAAGGCAATCTCCCGGTTTACCCCCATCCGCCGTACCATGGGCGCGACCCTTTTGCCGACCGAGTTATGCAAGCCAGCAATAATGCCCGGTTTGGATTTCCCCCGGGCCAGCAGTCCTATGATCTCCGACTCGGCGAATACCGTGCACATGCTGGTGATATCCATGGCTTGGTCGGGGTCTTCCTCCATCCCCAACTCGCTTACATCCAACCCCAGGGTAGTAGCCATTACCTGCAAAAATCGGCCGGTACCAGCCGCACATTTATCATTCATGGTAAAATCCAAGACCCGCCCGCCTTCTCCGACCCGGATCACCTTGCTGTCCTGCCCGCCAATGTCTATTATGGTTCGTACTTCCGGATGCAGCTCCGCTACCCCACGGGCATGACATTTTATTTCGGTCACGGTTTTTTCGGCCGCGTCAAATGCTACTCGTCCATAACCAGTGGCAAATATCCGCTCCACATCGGACCTTCTGAAACGACTGATATCCAACAGTTGATTAATCGTCAACTGACCGGCATCCCGCGGGCTCCAACCAGTCGGCACCATGGTGCTCCAGCGGTAATCACCATGAATAATCACACCTTTGGTAGCTACTGAACCGATATCTATTCCAATAGTAATCATTTTCTAATCCCACTCTCTTATCTGTAGGCTTTCCTTCTATTTGTTGTGTCAGGTCACCGCTATGGTAGCACATCTAATTTCATATGAAAAATTCCTAATGGTTATATATAAGTTATTCCAAAACCTGCAATATTTTTTTTGCTTTTCCTTGTTTAGTGCCGTTAGAGTAGCTTTCAAATCAAATCCCTCCCCGCTGGCCGGAATTGCTTGCTGAAAATTTTATACCTGCCGTTAAAGATGTACTCGCATACAGCAATGGACCAACAAACAAAAAACACGGCAGTTTGTGCACTGCCGTGTTTTTTGGTTTACATTTGCCGGAGATATAATGTCAGATACTCCCCGTTGTCACCGGGGCGGAAGCTTTCATCCCCTACCATTCATTTTGGCAATCTGGTTGGGGTCGTATCGTTTCAAACTTAGGGAGTTGGTCACCACCGATACCGAGCTGAAGGCCATGGCCGCCCCGGCAATGATCGGGCTCAACATCCCCAAGGCTG
>CAZOZX010000047.1:0-14956 GCA_964584415.1 uncultured Syntrophomonas sp. | reverse complement strand
GCAACCAGCTTGGAAGGCTGGGGCTCTACCATTGAGCTACACCCGCCGGCAAAAACCATTATACTTCTTTTGAAAAAGCATTTCAAGGAAAAATTACTACTGTTTTCGGCCTTTTGCGCATCGTGTCTGCCTTCGCTGCTGAAGCCCGATAAGCATATTAGCCGTTATAAATAACCGGTTAATTTTAAGCATCCTATATTATATGAAGTAATGATTTGGTTTATGCAGAAAATTTTAAGAGTTGAAGCTCAAAAAAGGGTATGCTATAGTTTGAGTTGTAGTACGGAAGTATACCCAGCGAGACACAAAATATCTGAGGACTAGGTAGGACGGTAGGATGGAGAGGCTTAGATTAGCTTGCTCTAACACCATGGGCTGTGCCGTGGTGTTTTCCTTTTTACCCCTATCGCGAAATTGAGGAGGTTTTTAAACAGTGGTAATTGTTATGAAGAAAGGGGCGACCCCTGACCAAATCAATGCGGTGCATAACAAACTGACAGCCGCCGGTTTTAATGTGCACCTATCGGAAGGGACCAATAGAACCATCTTGGGGGCAGTTGGCGACCGGCTGCGCCTGGAGGTTGGATCTCTTCAGGCTATGCCCGGGGTAGAGAACGTGGTGGCCATTTTGAAACCCTTTAAGATGGCTTCCCGCGAGTACAAAGTCGATAATACTATCATAAAGATAGGAAACGCCACCTTCGGTGACGGAAGCGTCCCTGTGATCGCGGGGCCATGTGCGATCGAGGGACGGGAACAATTCATCGAGACCGCGGTAGCAGTATGGGAACATGGTGCCCTGGCGCTGCGGGGAGGCGCTTTCAAACCCCGCACCTCTCCCTATTCATTCCAGGGCCTGGGTGAAGAAGGTCTGAAAATCATGGCCGAAGCCCGTGAAATCACCGGTTTACCCATCGTAACCGAGGTCATGGATCAAAAATCGGTGCCCATGGTGGCTGAATATGTTGATATGATTCAAATCGGGGCCCGTAATATGCAGAATTTCTACCTCCTCAAAGAGGTAGGCAAATATAATAAACCAGTATTATTGAAACGCGGTTTATCCGCCACCATAGAAGAATGGCTGATGGCGGCCGAGTACATCCTGGACAGCGGCAACAGCCAGGTGATTCTCTGTGAGCGCGGTATCCGTACCTTTGAGACCTATACCCGAAATACTCTGGACTTAAGTGCTATTCCCCTGGTCAAAAACCTGTCCCATCTCCCAGTGATAGTAGATCCCAGTCATGGCACCGGTAAACGGGATTTGGTTATTCCCATGTCACTGGCTGCAGTAGCCTGTGGCTGTGACGGTTTGATTGTAGAGGTTCATATGAATCCGGCTGAAGCCTGGTCGGATGGTCCTCAGTCACTGATTCCCGACGATTTTGCTGTCCTGACAGCACAGGTTGATGCAGTCCTGAAAGCCGTTCACGGGATAAAAAACGGTGACAATTAGCATGAACCGGATAGGCGTAATAGGCCTGGGGGTGATCGGGGCTTCGATCGGCATGGCCTTGCGGTCGGCCTGCCCGGAATTGGAAATATGGGGAAGCGATGTTGATCCGCTTACCGTAGAAAGGGCCCTGGAGATGGAGGCCATAAACGGCGTACTTCCCCCCGGCAATGCCAGCGGCTGCGATATAATATTCGTGGCTACCCCGCTGCACGTTATTCCCCAGGTGCTGCAGGAAATAAAGAACTCTTTGGATCCGGGTGCGATTGTTACCGATGTGGGCAGCGTCAAACAATGGACCATGCAGCTATTCGAACAGCATTTGCCCTCCCATGTGACCGCGATAGGAGGTCATCCCCTGGCTGGCTCCGACCGCAGCGGTGTAACCGGGGCCGATCAGTACCTGCTCCAAAACGCGGTCTACGTGCTGACTCCTTCAGCCCAAGCCGAGAACAGCCAGGTTGAAAAACTGCGGGAGTTATTGGCAAAAACCGGGGCTCAGGTAATGATACTTTCCCCTGGTGATCATGACCGTATGGTAAGCCAGGTTAGTCACTTGCCCCATATTGTGGCGGCCAGCCTGATGAATAATTTGCGCCTCCACCCCGATGCCATGCAGCTGGCGGCTGGAGGTTTGCGTGATACCACCCGGATCGCTGCTTCCAATCCGGAATTGTGGGAAGATATCCTCATATTAAACCGGGAGGCGATTGCTTCCGAGATCGGTTCGCTGATTGACCAATTGAAGCTATACCAGCAGGCGTTGGAGGAGAATGAAGGCCCGACTTTACGCCGCTACCTGGCGGAGGCGCAGCAGCTGCGGAAAAACCTGCGCACCGGGCGCTTAAACCTGATCAACTCGGCTGATATTACTGCGGTCGTTCAGGATACACCGGGTATTATTGGCACCCTGGGGGCTATCATGGGCCGAGCCGGTATCAACATCAATGATATTCAGATCATGGGGGTCCGGGATGAGAATGAAGGATCGGTAAGGTTAGGGGTACCACAGGCGCAGGCTGCCACGGCAGTGCAAAAACTAAAGGAAAACGGGATCAGGGCCTGGGTCAGAGACTAAAAAGTAAGCCCATACTATTTATCGTAGTATGGGTTGTTTTCATTTCTGATACCTCAGGGAGTTAGATTTCTAATATACTAAGTTCCAGCTTACCTTTCGGGTGGTTATGCGGTCACTTCTCTTAGCCGTATTTTTGCTGACAGAGACCATTTTGGTTTTGGTGCTCCAATCATCATGGCTGGAGCTGCTGTTCTTCAGGCGCGGGGTTCTGCTTCCACCCTGGCGCTTACACTCGTTACCCCAGTAAACCTGGCAGTAACCAAAATGAGTGCAAATAGTACAACGTTCATTGATACTCATTTCTATCTTGATCATGTGAGCCCCCCCTTCACCCATAAATGTCTATATGTATAGTTACTTAGCAATATATGTGCCATATGAGATGGGAAAGTCGCGAAATCCCGAATTTAGGGCAGGAGTAACACTTGCAGGTACGATGATCATGAGCCATGCACAAAGAAATCGTGCGATTGTATTCGAAAATGGAACACAATTGAACATAAGTCCGACTTGCTTCCAGCTCCTTGGAGGTTTGTGTCACCGTTCTTATCCTTTTTCTTGGCAGTGGCATCAGTGTTCAATCAAAAAATAATTATCCTAAGATAACCGGGCTAGTTTAAAAAAATGCTGAATAAGGAATGGAATTGCCATAATGCAGGCATTTCCGCTGGTCTGAAAGGAAAATAAGTTTCCTTTCCGGGTTTGGAATTACGGGCGCCTATAAAGATTACGAATTTATTTTATTTTAGTCTTCGGATTACAAAGAAATAAATTGAGTGTTCAATTGTGTTATACTACTTAACAGTAATGAACAGTGGTGGGTGACAGATTTTGCGAGATGGATCGATTCCCGATCAAAAACTGGTTAAAACGACCCGGCAGGCGGTATTAGCTCATCAAACCTACAACAAAAAAGTTGTTCCGGATTACGTAGCTAAATCATGGCTGGCTGCCCAAAAAAGCGGGCTGAATCCCGATTGCACCGTATTGGCTTCCAGCAGCATTGATCCTGGAACCCTGGATCGCATTTCCGGTTATAAAAAATACATAAGAAACCGTATGGACCAGTATTACAATGCCAAACATGATTTATTGGACCAGTTAGGGGCAGCTATATTCTATTTAGATCATAATCTGGCTGTTTTTGCTAAAGGCGGTAACCCTGAATTGCTGAACACCCTCAAAAGCAAGAACATAAGGTTTGGAACCAGCTTTTCGGAAACGGTCATGGGGACCAACGCTGCGCCGCTGGCAAATAAAAGGCAGCAAACGGTTTGGATTTACGGGCAAGAGCATTATATGACTATGCTCAAGGATTATGTGACGGTGGCCATAAGAATCAACGCGGTCGAAACCTATTTATGTGCTGTGATTTTTCCGCTCAAGGAGTTGACTGAGTTGTCAAGGGCGGTGGTCAGGTTCATTTTTGAAACTGAAGAGACTACCGCCAAAGAACTGCCGGAGAACACGATTGCTAATGAGCTGCTGCGGCTGGTGATGGAGCAGAACAATGCAGTGGTGGTCATGACCGATGCTGCCGGCAGCATCGTTTGGGTCAATAACCAATATATGAACCTTTTTAGGAAGAGTTTTGACCGGGTGGTTGGAACCAAATTAGCCGTTATCATGCCGGAGCTGGAGTCTGCCATTCAAGGCTGTTATTCCGGCCAGCCGGTTGATATGCAGGAGATATACCTTTCCGGTTTGCCTGCCAATCAGAATCATTTCTTCCTCACCTGTGTTCCGGTGCAGCAAGAGGGCCAATTAGTGGGCTTCGGTATATCAATGACTTTTGCCACTATGCTCAAAGACCAGATGGCAGCGGTGATGAAAAAAGGTGCCTTCTTTACCTTTGACCAGCTGAAAGGCCGGAACAAGAAGTTCTTATACATGAAAGATTTAGCCAAGCAGGCAGCTTTGAGCGCCAGCAATGTCCTGATCCTGGGCGAGACCGGAACCGGCAAGGAGCTTTTCGCCCAGGCGATTCACAACGGCGGTAAGCGTAAAAACCGGCCGTTTATACCTTTGAATTGTGCAGCCATTCCGCGGGAATTGATAGGCAGCGAGCTGTTTGGCTATGAAGAGGGTGCTTTTACCGGGGCGAGAAGAGGGGGAGCGCCGGGAAAATTTGAGCTGGCTAACGGGGGGACCCTGTTCCTGGATGAGATCGCCGAAATGCCGCTCGACATGCAGAGTGTATTACTGCGGGTGCTGGAAGATAAGGTGTTTACGCGGGTAGGCGGCAGCAAGCCCATTGATGTGGATGTGCGCCTGATAGCAGCGACCAACCGCGACATCTGGCGAGAAGTTAACGAGGGCAAATTCCGTCTCGATCTGTATTTTCGCCTAAACGTCATCAAGCTGGAACTAGTGCCGCTGCGCGAACGCATGGATGACCTCGAAATCCTGGCCAACAACTTTGTTGATCTGATTGCGCCCATATTCGGTAAAGTCATTGACGATATCGCGCCTGAGGTCTTCGGATTGTTTGCCCGCTACTCCTGGCCGGGGAATGCCCGGGAGTTAAGAAACGTCATCGAGCGCTGTATCAATATGTGCAATACCAACATCATTACCCTGGCGGATATTCCCCATGACATGATCAACCAGCTCAGCTCGGAAAAGAATTATGAAATATATGAAACCCCCAAGGTAGTGCGGTTTAACAGCACTATACCTGATTACCAGGATTATGCCCGGGATCGGCTGAAACTGCTGATGATTAAACACAATGGCAACAAATCGGCGGTGGCAGCTGAATTGGGGATTTCCCGCAATACTTTATACAGGAGGCTGCAGGAGCTGAACGCTTGAACCGGCTTGGGCAAAATACAGCCAAAAGTACCTGTTCCTGGCATGGGCAGGTATTTTTTTCTATCAGATATTAAATATAAAACATGGATGTATTGAATTGTTAAGTAGTGGGACAGAATGATACACATATGATCAATTAGTTTGCGTGCAAAATTTATTTAAGACTGTTAAAATGGCCTTACAAGCAAATGGCACGAAAATTGCTTATTTTATCTATAGTGCCTTTTAGAACGTTTAGTAATTTTATATAGTAATACTGCGATTTCCCAAACCACCGTGACCACCAGATACAAGGGTATTTGATTCCGAAAGGGTGAGGAAAATGTCAGATGAAATGTTTGACGTAATAATTGTTGGGGGCGGAATTGCCGGAACCGTGGCTGCCTACCTGCTGGCTAAGGAAGGGCTCGGGGTGCTGCTGATTGAAAGGGGCAACTTCCCGGGCAGTAAAAACATGACCGGGGGGCGCATATACTCCCACAGCCTCGAAAAGATAATGCCCGACTTCGCCGAGGAGGCCCCTATCGAAAGAAAGATAACCCGGGAAAAAGTCTTCATGCTTACCGATGACAGCAGTGCCGGATTGGACTTTTACTCTAGCCGCCTGGGTGTCCAGGGGCAGGATTCCTATTCGGTATTGAGGGCTCCTTTTGACCAATGGCTGGGAGAAAAAGCTGAAGCTGAGGGAGCCAATATCATCGCCGGTATTTGTGTTGATAACCTGATTGTTAAGGAAGGCAAGGTATGCGGGGTAGTAGCCGGGGATGATGAGATTTTAGCCAAGGTGGTCATACTGGCCGACGGCATAAACAGTCTGCTGGCCCAGAAGATTGGGATGAGGGGAGAATTCAAACCTCATCAGATGGCAGTCGGGGTCAAGGAATTATGGGAATTGCCTGCCAGTGTAATTGAAGACCGTTTTAACTGCAGCGGTGATGAAGGCACTGCCTGCATGTTTGCCGGCAGTCCTTCCAACGGCCGGATCGGGGGCGGATTCCTCTACACCAACAAAGAAAGCATATCCCTGGGAGTGGTTTGTACCCTGAGTGATTTGGCTGATAAGTCAGTACCGCAGATGATGGAGGACTTCCATAACCATCCTGCCGTAGCGCCTTTGATAAAAGGGGCCAAATTAATAGAATATTCCGGGCACCTGGTACCCGAGGGTGGATTTGATATGATGCCCAGGATAGTAGGCGATGGGGTGCTGGTGGTAGGAGATGGAGCCGGTTTTTGCATTAATCTCGGATACGCTATCCGGGGAATGGATTTTGCCGTCGCTTCAGCCGAGTGCGCTGCCAAAGCGGTGATCGCGGCTAATGAGAATGGAGACTTCAGTGAAGCCGGCCTCAGCAGTTACAAGCAGTTTATGGAACAGAGCTTTATTATGCCTGATTTGAGGCTGTATAAAAACCTGCCCCACTTCCTGGAGGGAACTCCAAGGATATTTGCTGATTATCCCGGAATGGCCGCTGATATACTGGCTGACATGTTTGTGATGGACGGGAAACCGGCCCAGCCGCTGATGAAAAAAGCCATGCCCCATGTCAAGAAGATAGGCATATTTAACCTTATTAAAGATGCGTGGAAGGGGGTAAAATCCATATGAGCTCCAACCAACCAGAACTAGAAAAAGTGAATGTAGACTCCAAACTGTCCATCAACAAGTTTTTCGTGGATGAAGAAAACGCTCATATCATCCTCAAGGAAGATGTGGACATGAACGAGTACAAAAAGCTGATGATAGCCTGTCCGGCTGGTATCTACAAACTGGATGCCAAAGGCGGCATCGCCTTTGATTATGCCGGATGCCTGGAATGCGGCACTTGCCGAATCCTCTGCGGGCAGACCATTTTGGCCAAGTGGGAATTCCCCCGCGGAACGTTTGGGGTAGAGTATAGATACGGGTAAGACTGGTCAAACAGGACTAGTTTAAATAAAAGAGCATTACGCCTGGCAGTCAGCTGCGCTGCAATAAAGGGGGTTACGAAATGAAAATATGGTGGCGGGGACATTCATCTTTTGTCATCGAAACCCTGGGCAAGAAAATAGTGACGGATCCTTACGGATCCTACGTCGGTTATCCCATGATCCCGATTACGGCTGATATTGTGACCATCAGCCACGAGCACAGGGATCATAATGATGTGCCGAGCGTTTCCGGGAATCCCCTGGTTTTCCGGGGAACCTTCGAGACTGAAATAGACGGTATATTCATCAGAGGGGTCAACACTTTCCATGATGCCAGTGGAGGCCAGGAACGTGGCCCCAATAAGGTGTTTATTATTAGTTCCGAGGGCTTGCAGTTGGTACATCTGGGCGATCTTGGCCAATCGCTTTCCCCCCAGCAGGTGCAGGAAATTGGCCCGGTCGATATTTTAATGATACCAGTCGGCGGGAAGTTCACTATTGACGCGGTAGGCGCTGCAGCAGTGGTCCAAGCTTTAAAGCCAAAGATTACTATCCCCATGCATTATTTGACCCCCTTTGTCACACTGCCCATAGAACCGGTAGACAAATTCACTTCCTTATATAACAAGGTAGTGAGAAAGCCTTTTCTGGAGGTAGACGCGGGATCCCTGGGGCAAGAGATGCAGGTCGTACTGCTGGAATATCAAGCCTGAGCTTAAACCGTTCATCCGATACCGGCTCAAAAAGGTCAGTATTTCAGGTTCCACTGCTCTTTGTGAAACAGCCTGTCATCTTTGAAGGTTAAACTGGCATTGGCATATATGCTTGGTGATTCAAAAAGATAGGTTTTGGTGTCTTCGTTTTCCGATATTAGGGTCCCGGGACCATCAATGATGGCAACTACCTCGTCATAAGTCATACCGATCTGGCATTCTTCATATTCGGACAAGGTTATATTAACCCGGTTGGGATCAGGGGCCGATGGCCCAGCTAAATAAGCTTGAAAGTTAACAACGCCAATAGGTATCAGGATTCCCAGCAGCAGTCCTACCCAATAAACCCAGCGCCGCTGCAAGAGGGGTATTCTAGCATTATTGTCCATTGTTTGACCTCCTTTGTTATAGAGTCAATTCTCTAAAATCATCGATGTTCCTGCCAACTTCTAAATTATAACCTAAACCTGTCTTTGCCGGGGGGCTTGTGCTCTAACCATAATGCAGCAGGCTACCGTAAATAGATTGTTTGATTCGCAGGTTGAGCCTTCTTAAGATCTGGCCAAAACATTCAGATCAAGCCGCCGCCCTTCAACCGTGTATATAACCATCTCGCCCAGGTTGGTGGCATGGTCAGCTATTCTTTCCAAATGCCCGGCTACCAGCAATAGCGAAGTGGCCTGGGGGATATTTCCCTGGTCCCGCATCATGTAGGACAAGAGTTCGTTGAACACCAAGGTATATAAGTGATCAACTTCCTTTTCCATGGCCACCAGGGTCATGGCCAGCTCTACATCCTCGTCGACAAAGGCTTTCAAGGCGATAGCTACCATTTCCTGCGCGATTTGCGCCATTTTTGGTATGTCTATCAGTGGCTTCATATAGGTTTGTTCGTAAAGATCAATGGCAGTTTTGGCTATGCCCTCCGCATGGTCACCCATCCGTTCCATGTCTACGTTGATCCTGAGAGCGGAGCCGATGAAACGCAGATCTTTGGCCAGGGGTTGTTTCAACGCAATCAGGTAGAGACATTTTTTCTCGATGTCGAGTTCCATCTGGTCGATAATATCATCACGGGTGATCACTTCCCGGGCCAGATCTAAATTTTTATCGGTTAAGGCTAGATTTGCCTTAAATATCTGTTCCTGCAGCAGGCTCCCCATTCGGAGAATATCTTCTTTCAGTTTTTCCAGTTGCTTTTCCAGGGTTTCTAATGCCACGGTAAATACCTCCTCCTTTTCCTACACGTCAGGCTTAACCAAACCTACCAGTGATATAATCTTCGGTCTTCTGGTTGGCAGGATTAACGAACAACTCGCTGGTCCGGTTGAATTCTATCAAATGACCGTTGAGGAAGAATCCGGTATCATCGGAAACCCTGGCGGCCTGTTGCATATTATGGGTCACAATCACGATAGTATAGTTATTCTTGAGTTCAGCTATCAATTCTTCCAGTTTGGCGGTAGAAATCGGATCAAGGGCAGAGGCCGGTTCATCCATCAAAATGACTTCGGGATCCACGGCCAATACTCGGGCGATAACCAAACGCTGCTGCTGTCCACCGGACATGCGGGCTGCCGGTGAATTGAGCCGGTGTCCCATCTCTTCCCATAGGTTAGCTGCGCGCAGGCTTCTTTCTACAATCTCATCCAGCTGGCCGCGGTTTTTGATGCCATGAATCCTTGGCCCATAAGCAACATTCTCGTAGACTGACATCGGGAAAACCGAGGGTTTTTGGAAAACCATTCCCACCCGTTTACGCAGGCCGACTACGTCTACGTCCTTGTCATAAACCGGGACGTCATCCAGGTAGACCTGACCTCCGATTGTAGTTCCTTCGATCAAATCATTCATCCGGTTCAAGGTACGCAGGAAGGTTGATTTCCCGCAGCCGCTGGGCCCGATTAGAGCAGTGACCCGGTTGGCCTGGATATCCATATCTATATCGTGCAGGGCCTGATTACCCTGGTAGTATACATTTAATTTTTCACTTCTGATTTTAGTTTTATAATCCATTTTATCCTCCTGTTTACCGCCAGGCGTTGGTCAATCGCTTGAGACTGAGGTTAGCCAGGTAGTTTATAATAACAATTAGTACTACCAGCAATAAAGCGGTTGCAAATGCTCTTTCGGCCGAAATGCCTTCCATAGCCAGGATATAAAGGTGCACAGCCATGGTTCGAGCCGGATCGGTCGGAAATAAAGGCATTCCCAGGGAACTTCCGGCAGTTAAAATTATGGCTGCCGTCTCTCCTACTGCCCGGCCTATCGAAAGGATGATTCCGGTCACGATCCCCGGCAGGGCAGAAGGTATTATTATCTTTCTGATCGTCTGCCAGCGGCTGGCCCCCAAAGCCAAACTATTTTCCCGATACTCGGGTTGGACCGTCAAAATGGCTTCCTGAGCGGTACGGGTAATAGTCGGCAGTATCATAATCGCCAGGGTCAAGCTGCCCGAAAGAATGGACCAGCCTAAATCCAGGAATATTACGAAGAAAACAAAACCGAATAATCCGAATACAATTGAGGGTATTCCAGCCAGGGTTTCAGCGGTCAGGTTGACCAGGCTGGCAAACCGGCTCTTGCTATGGGAATACTCCTGCAAATAAACAGCACTTCCAACTCCAATCGGAACCGCAAACAGAAGGGACATGACGGTCAAATATATGGTGCTGATAATGGCAGTGGATATTCCCCCGGATTTGCCGGCCCGGCTGGGTGGCTGCAGGATGAAATCCAGACTGATACCTGCAATGCCTTTAAACAACACATAACCTATTATCCCCATTAATATGGCGGCAATTGATAAGCCGGCCAGCCAAAAGGCAGCTGTGATTACTTTATCCCGCCATCTACTTCTTGCCATAGACTCCACCTGCTTTGGACGCTATATTAACCATCAGGTTCAGGGCCACGATCAAAATAAACAGAATCATTCCCGTTGCGAACAGGGCTGACTGGTGATCACCGGATGCATAGCCCATCTCTAAAACTATATTGCTGGTCATGGTTCGCACCGGTGCCAGTATACTGTCAGGAAGTACTACGGCATTACCGGTTACCATAACCACCGCCATGGTTTCGCCGATTGCCCGCCCCATACCGAGCACGATAGCAGTGATTATCCCCGACCGGGCTGCCGGTATTATTACCCGGGCGATGGTTTGATAATGGGAGGCACCCAGGGCCAAAGACCCTTCTTTATATTCCTTGGGTACGGCTGCAATGGAATCGCGGGAGATATTTACTATGGTGGGCAGGATCATTACTCCCAGGATGATGGCTCCGGCCAGTACACTCATTCCATTGCCCCCAAAGTAAGTGCGGATAAAAGGGACCACCACCAGCAATCCTACAAATCCGTATACCACTGAAGGAATGCCAGCCAGCAACTCTACCAGACTGCCCAACACCCGGGCCATGCGGCGGGGAGCGATCTCAGCCATGAAAATGGCGGTAGCGACAGCTAATGGGACCGCCCAAACCATTGAAAAAAATGTTACCGTTAGGGTTCCAATCATCATGGTGCCAATTCCAAACATGCCTTTAGTCGGCCGCCAGTCGGTACTGAACAAGAATTCCCCCGGGCCGGCCTTGAGCAGCAGCGGCATACCCTTGGCGAATATAAACAGGGTGATAAGGGCTATGACAATAATGAAAAGGGCGGCACAGACGGCCAAAAGCTTTTCTATAACTTTTTCGCCCCGGCGGGAGCCGACCGCGGTCGGCGTCTTATTTATCCCGGCTCTTCTTCGGCGGCTGGATAATGGCTCACCAGCCGGTCTATTATTTTGTCCTGCGCTTATAACTAATTCTTTCATGGGTGCTTATACCGCAATTCTATTATTTTCTCTTTAAGGTCAATGTCTTTCTTCAAAATCTCCTTGCCCTCTCTCAGGTACCGGTCATCATAGTGGTTGTGGTTGGTCCTTATTTCGTCCTCCACTATTTTTATATAGGCTATATCGTCGGAAATTTTAGATTCCATCGCCATCTGCAGGCGGTACAGTTCTTCAGCACTGAACATAGTGGCTGCCATTTCTTTGCTTTGATAGAGGATTGCCGTGCTCATGTTATTTACTCACACTGACCGCGCCTTCCTCGACTATCAGTTTCTGTCCTTCCGGGCTTAATACGAAGTCGATGAAAGTCCTGGCCAAGCCGGTCGGCTCTCCTTTGGTTACGTAAATGAACGGGCGCTGCAGCTTATAGGTGCCGGCTTTGACATTGGCCTCGGTAGCATCTACCCCGTCGATCTGCAGGGGCTTAACCGTCTGATTAACACTGGACAGCGATACATAACCTATGGCATATTTGTCGCCAGCTACGGTAGTCCTGACTGCTCCGGTGGAGTTCAGCACGATAGCGCTCTTGATGATATCCTTTTTGCTCATCACCAGGCCGGTGAAGGCTTCCCGGGTACCCGAACCATCCTCACGGGTCACGACCGTTATTGGTGCGTCCGGACCGCCGATTTCTTTCCAGTTTTTAATGTTGCCCAGGTAAATGTTCATTACATCAGCTGTCTTCACGGAACCCAGCGGATTAGCGGGATTTACCACCACGGCGATGCCATCCAGGGCGATGGTGGTATCAACCAGGCCTTTGGCCTTTTCTTCCGCGGTAACTGCCCGGGAAGTCGATCCTATCTGCGCGGCTCCGGAAACGGCCGCCTCGATTCCAACACTGGATCCTCCTCCTTGAACATTAACCTGCACTTCCTTGTTGGCAGTCATAAACTCTTCTGCCAACACCTCACTGAACGGCTGTACAGAAGTCGAACCAGCTATGGTCAAGGAACCTGTCAAGGTGCGGCCAGGTGCTTGAACATCCTGTTTCTGTCCGCAGCCCGATATCAGGCCTACCCCTACCAGTAACAGACCCAAAACTATAAAGCTTGTTTTTCTGATCAATTTTTGGGATATCATGATTTGCAATTCCTCCTTTTTCTCTCTCCTATTCTTCATTACTATTAGGATAAGGCGGAATTGTTAAGGGTTATCCGGTTGGATGTTGCAGGATGGTAAATGGTTTGTAAATTTCGTGTAAATTTATGATATGGAAAAGAAGGTTATTTAAACAGAGTGACAGAAAAAGCCGATCCTTGGCCAAGGGTACTGCTTACCGCTACCTGACCATTCAGGTTTTCCACCAGGTGTTTGACGATGGCCAGGCCCAGCCCACTACCACCGGTCTTGCGGGAGCGGGCTTTGTCAACCCGATAGAAACGCTCAAAAATGCGGGGAAGTTCAGCCGCAGGTATTCCGATTCCATCATCTTTTATAGTGATTACCACCTGGTCGGGTAGGTTCTGCACACCAACCTCAACCCGGCTTCCCTCTGGGCTATACTTAATAGCGTTATCCAAGAGGTTGGTCAGGATTTGATCAACCAGTTCAGGATCGCTGCTGATCTCTATCGGTTCGGCTGGTGATTCATCGCCGATGCTTATGTTTTTCAGGGCTGCCAGCTTGGACATTCTGCCTATCGTGTCCCTTATCAGTGATGTCAGGTCAAATGGCTGGAGATTGAGACTCACATGCTCTGACTCCAGCCTTGATAAGGTTAAAAGGCTGTCGATAAGAAGTTTCAGGCGCTGCGCTTCATCATAAATAATGCGGGTAAATTCAGCTGCATTGTCAGGGTCTTTGCCGCCGTTCTCCAGAAGGGTTTCCGCAAATCCACTAATAGCGGTAACCGGGGTTTTTAATTCATGGGATACATTAGCCACAAAATCCTTGCGCACCTGTTCCAAACGTTTCATCTCGGTAATATCATTGAGCACCAGCAAAATGTCATCAGAATGGGATCGCGGGTTAGAAATCGGTACCACGTGGGCCTCAACGGTGCGTTCTTTGCGTGTATAAAGTACTATCACCCGTTTAACGGGTTGTCTGGTGTTGCGAGCTTCATCGAGCATGGCCAGAATCTCATAGGAGTTGATGATCTCAGCATACTTGCGGCCAATAAAATTTTCTCCCAGTCCCAACAGCGAATCGGCAGTGGGATTAGCATAAACCAGCCGTTCATCTCCATCGATCATCACAATTCCATTAATGGTGGTATCAAGAATCGCTTCCAAGCGGTTTTTGACTTCCGAAATCTGCCGGACATTTTCCTCAATATGCTGGCCCATGTCATTAAATGCATGAGCTAATATACCGGTCTCATCGTTGCTGTGCATCGATATGCGCCGGCGCAGGTTGCCACCCGCCATATCCTGTACGGCAGCAGTTATTTCTCGGATCGGCCTGGAAAAATACCGGATCAGAACAAAGCTTAGAAACACAGCCAGTAATCCGCATAGCAAAGCAGTTCCCAGGATCCAGGCCAGGGCATTATTGTAGATCGCCTGCAGATCAGCCATGGGCATCGCCATCCTGATCGCCCCGGATTTATCACCATTATAAAATGGCACGGCCACATACAACATGTTCATTCCCAAAGTGTCGCTGTAGCGGATTTCTGCGCCGGTTCCTCCGTGCAAAGCGGTGTAAACTTCAGGACGGCTGCTGTGATTATCCAGTTGTTCGGGTGCGACCTCGGAATCGCCTAATACCTTACCATCACTGTCAATAATGGTGACCCTGGTCAGACTATCCTGGGCGGCTATAAGACAAATATCCTGGTAACTACGGCTGGTGCCATTCTCAGCGGTCCGGTAATTGGTCATGTCAGCCACCAGATAGGCTTCCCTGGTTAGTCGGGTTTCCAGGTTGTTTAGATAATAATTCTTGAATTCTGCATAGCCGAATCCGGTCAGCAGCAACAGTAACAGCGCAATGGTGGCCAGGAAAGCAGCGCTTAATTTCCATCCGAAGCTCTTAGTCATCAGACTGCTCCTCAAATTTGTAACCAACCCCCCGGACGGTTTTTATGTATTGGGGTCGATTATCGGTTTCAATTTTTTCCCTGAGCTTACTGATCTGCACATCCAACACCCTAGTAGAAACGCTCTCGGGCATATCCCATAAAACCTGGAGA
>CAZOZX010000046.1:0-15430 GCA_964584415.1 uncultured Syntrophomonas sp. | reverse complement strand
TCTTGTATAACGCCGGGTTCTCGGAATTTATCTGAATAGTTAAAAACCCCCTTCCCCATTCCTTATTATATATTATAGAATATAATGGTTTTTCTTGCAGGCCGTCCACGCTTAAAAATTACTTAAAATTAGAAAATATCAGGTAAAACCTCTAATCAAGGCGTTTTTATGTAATTTCATAATCGAATATGTTCCTAAAAGAAAAGGACCCGGGTTTAGCCGGGTCCTTTGGAGTTACTGGTGCGTTATCGGACTATTATTTAATGGTAACAGTCTGAGTAGCAGCATCCCAGCTGGCGGTGGCGCCAAATGCCTGAGCGATGAACGCTGCCGGCAGCATGGCACGGCCATTGCTGATTTCAGGAGCAACATCCATGGCTATCGGAGTTCCGTTAACCAGCATGGTGTTGCTGCCGATGGTTACTTGAACAATCTTGGCACCCTTGATCAGGGTTACCTTGGAGGCAGCGGCATCCCACAGAACATTGACCGGATCGATTCCCAGTCCGGTAGCAATATCGCGGATAGCCAGGTAGGTACGTCCATTCTTGATGTAAGAAGGAGTTACCACACTCTGTACTGCACCATTTACGGTAAAGGTGGAAGCACCGATCACATAAACGGAAGTTGGGTTGGTGGCAATGGAACCAAGGGCTAATTTCTCCAGCGGTTTGTCGCTGGCCAGGTTGTAGTCAGCACCCACTTTGGCAACCATGTCGCCCAGTGCAGGCTGGTTGAGCACATCATAAACCACGTTGGAGATGGTAATCTCACTTAAGTCAGTGCTGGTTTCGTCGATTTCGATGCGCAGGGTGTCATTGTCCAGTACGCTCACGTCGCCCAGATCGATGTCGCCTTTGGTAACTTTAACTGTGGGAGTTCCATCGAAGCTCATGCCAGCCGGCAATTCGATATCGAAATAGTCGCCATCGTTGTGCATGATAGCACCTTCAAAGAAGGCATCCCACATTTCTTCCCATTCACCTTGGTACCAGTAGTCTACTCCGCCGTGTAACCACCATTCTTCTCCGAAGGTAGTTCTCAAGGCGCCGTCATCGGTCTCAGTGATAACGATGTTGGCACCGTTAACTACAGTTGAACCTGCTTGAGACTGGAAGGCAGGAGCAGCAGTGATGGTGAAAGCGTTCTTGACTGAACCGATCTTGTAAGTTCCCTCAACTGCACCGTCAAAGGTGATGTTGAGATCGCCCACTACTGCATCAGCATCAGCGATTACAGCAAAGTCGGTCAGTAAGATGTTGTCATAGATGTCGATCATCAGGTTGTCGTTGTCGTCTTCGTCAACGGTGAACCAGGCAGTCCGGTTATTGTTGAACAGGCCGTCATAGTCCAGATAATCGTTGTCGTCTTCAATAGCGTCGCCATAGTAATCGTACATATTGAAGGGAACCCAGTCCTCATCGCCCTTAATGAACTGAACGCCTTCGGGTAGGGTTACGCTGAACCAGTCTTCGGCATCCAGGGCATGGCCGGGATTCAATTTGACTTCTACTTCGTCAAATACAGCGGTCTGGCCTCTGTAGACGAAATCTTTGTCATCGTTCTTAACGCTAACGGCTACACCGTCAGTGCCAACCTTGGCAATGGTGAAGGTGGCGGTGTCGATATTGTGTTCCTCGTCGGAAACCTCAACGGTGATGTCACCGGTGGTGCCGGGTTTTACCACCAGCAGGGGAGTTAGGACTACATTACCTTTTTCAATGTCATTCAAATCAGACACGGTGAAGTTCAGCACTTTGCCGTTGTTGCTGATCCAGGGTTCGCCATCGAAATGAATGGAACCGGGATCATAGTTAACTTCACAGCCAGTTTCTACAAATTGATCGAAATCGTCGCCGTCATAGTCCAGCACGCTGCTGTCCCAGGTTACGCCGGATTTCTTGATGGTGACCTTGATAACATTGTTAGCATCAAATGAGGAATAACCTTTTTCGGTAAAGGTGATCTTGGATCCTACTTCTTCGTCGCCAACCGTAACGGTTTTAACCTTGGTGGAAGCTTTTACGCTGATGTCAGCGCTGTCAATCTTGGCAATCGGTACTACGGTGTCTTTTTCCTGGTTGACAATGTTGTTATCAGTATTCTCTGCCCATAATTCTACGGCAGCACTGATGGTGCCGGAAGCGTCAGCGGACAGATTAAGATAAATGTCACTAACTTCCAGGAGTAAGTCGCCTTCAACTACGCCGCTGAAATCATCGGTATTGTTGAAAAGCACTAATTCATAGTCGTTTTTGCTTTCCAGTTCCCAACTTCCGGATAAAGTCGGGGTATTGGCAAATTTTACTTCGCCGTCGTCAGGCAGGGTGATGGATGCATAGACTATGTTTAAATTTGCTCCGTCAAAGTCTGCACCTGCTTCTACGGTAATGGGGCCGGCATAATCCTTGGAGTCAGCATCCACGGGAGTCCAGTCAGAAGTAACCACAATGTAATCCTGACCGTCTGCCGCACTGACAGTTCCCATGCCGACAAACATGGTTGCCAGCATGGCAAGAACCAGCAGTAATGCGATTCTTTTGTTTCTGATTTTAATCAATTACATATCCTCCTTCTAAGAATTGTGTTATGAGTTCTGGCAGGTGATCAGGGGCTATGCCCCTCCCAAAAGGTGATCGTCTGTCCGGGGACAGACAACTTTATTCTGGTTCTCCGCTTCCCTCCTTTTTTAACCGCCTATGTAAAATATATCGCGGTTGTGGTGATGACCTGGCAAATCAGCAGGTTTTATCCATATTCGCCGGGCCGACTGCTAGTTAGACAACAAAAACCATAAAAAAGTTCCCATGCTCTCCTAAAAATTTACTGAAAACAGTTGAGCGAGATTATTGAGCCTCGTTTCGTCGGGGTTTTGAACCGATCCCCACCCCATAAAAAAGCCGAATATATATTATATAAGGAAATTAATGTATCAATGTGCCTCAATATTTTATGACGAAATTCCTGGACAAGAAAGAACCCGTGTATTGAATCGGTAAGCAGTATTAAGGCAGCCGTGGTTAACAGATGCAGAGGCGTTTACCTGCAGAAATATGTTTTGTTATCCCTAATTGTTGGAAATTGTTGTTCATTTGCAGGAATGGTAAAATAATTTAGTGTCCTAAAATAATTTTTGAATTTATTAAATAAGCGGGAACTTTTTGTCCTGCCTCCGTGTCTAATAGCTAACCTGGCAGATGGGCCGGGTTAGTCAGGGAGTGTATTTCTTGACTTCTATTAAGGATCTGATTGCCAGAGCCCAGCAGAAAGATCTGAGCGCCTTCGAGGAACTGGTGCGCCATTATCAGGACCGGATCTTTTCGCAGTGTATGTACTTGTCCGGCAACCATGATGATGCCCAGGATTTGGCCCAGGATGTTTTTATCCAGGCCTACAAAAGTATAAGTTCTTTTCGGCAGGAGTCCGATTTTGGTACCTGGCTGCATAGAATAGCAGTAAACAGGTGGATCAATATTTGCCGGCGGAACAAAAAAGTGGTGACCTTCTCCATCGATGAGCCGTTGTCAACGGGTGACAGCGGCGTGGTCAGAGAGCTGGCCGCCAGTGAGGATAGCCTATCGGAAAAAGTAGAGCGCCGGGAATTCAATGCCCTGGTGCAGCAGGCCCTCATCCGTCTGCCGCTGGAATTCAGGATGGCACTGGTATTAAGGGAAATTGAAGGATACAACTACGATGAGATAGCCAATCTTCTTAATTGTTCTCTAGGCACAGTTAAGTCGCGGATCAACCGGGGGCGGAAAGCCCTCAAAAAGGAACTGGAAAAAATGAATTGGAAAGCGTGACCGACGTGGATTGCAGAAAAATGGAACAACTGATCTCGTTATATATGGACGGTGAACTCTCCCGTTCCGAAGTGGAAGCGGTGAGATCTCATCTGGCTGTCTGTGCTGGCTGCGGCCAGGAGTACGAGAGCATGCTGCAGATATCCTCAGCCCTTCACCAGTTCAGCATGAAAGTTGTGCCGGCTCCGGCTGGTTTTGCCTCTCTGGTCATGCAAGGTATCGAAGCTGATAAAAAGGCCATACCTATGGTTGAAAACACTCCTTGGTTCCAGCGCAACTGGAAGCAGGCGGTGGCCGGTATAGCGGCGGCAGTAATGCTGATGGCAGGAACGTTATTGAATAGTTCCGGGCCCATTGTTCAGATTGCCGACAATCCGCCTTCTGTGGTTCAGCCTAATAATCCCGTAACAGAGGGAGAAACCCCGGGCGGTAATCCGTCTGGTGATGCTGGCAATATTCAAAATCCAGCCACTAATAACGGCGGCGCGCCTGGCGCGGTTAATGGTGACAGCGTACAGATAGCCCAGAGTCCTGATTCAGCCGTGGTATTTCTTAGTAAAGATCGGGCTCTGACCACGACCCTGCTGGAGATTGCTCCGCCGGGGTCATCAACAGCACCGCAAAAAGCTATGAATTTAGCCGCTGGAGCGCAGGCACAGGTCCAGAACCTGGGCCAGCAAGTAAATGATAACGGCAGTTACACCGTCTTGAAGATTACGGTGGCTAACTCCTCGGCTTCCGGATTGATTGCCAGCCTGGAGGGTTTGGGTACCATCAACAATAAAGAAATAACCAAAAATGATATTACCGCTCAGTTTACGGATAAGCTGGCCCAGTATCAAAACCTGCTCTCCCAGCGCTCAACATTGCAGGGCAACGACCAAATAGCTGCGCTGGAACTGCGGATCAAGGCTCTGGAAGCGGAATTGACTGATTGGGATAAAAGAGCCGAGCAGCAAACTATAATCCTGTGGCTCAAGAGATAAAGCCATAATACAATCGAGTAATTATTAAAAGCGCCGATATCGGCGCTTTCGTCTTTGATGATACCTGCTGTTTCAGCCCATTAGATGTAATCCAGTCCATATCAGTTCCAGCCTGCTGTCATTTTATGTGGACTGCTCCTTTTGCCATACAGTAGACCTTCGGGGTGGTTTATCGAATACCAGCTGACTCATGATCAGCTCCATACGGTAAAGCGCTCTTTAGAGGCTACCTAGGAGGGCTGCAACCTCCGCTCGGGTAACCAGCCTGTCAGGCTGCAGGCTTTCCCCAGGGAAAAGGTTAACCACCGAGGTATTGCGAAGATGAGCGAACACTATGGCCAGTTCCCGGCGGGTGACAGCTTGATATGGCCTGAAAGTCCCATCCGGAAATCCATTTATCAATCCTGTTCTTCGGGCGGTCTGCACTTGTGTCCGGGCCCACCAGGGAATATCCCGGTCATCCGCAAAAGGTTCATCCCGCCCGCCCGGACCGCTGGACGGCACCTGCTGTTGGGCGATCAATACCATTAATTCTGCCCGGCTGATGGTCTGGTCTGGACGGAAGGTCCCGTCCTCATATCCCTTGACAATATTCTTCTGAGCCAGCTGCATGATGAACCTCTCCGCCCAATGCCCGCTTATGTCGTTAAAGATTGGAACTTGAATCTCAACATTGAACGGGGTAACGTTTATCGTGACATCCTTCATGGCTCCGGTAACCGTGTCCATGGCTACGGCGGTTATTTCGGTTTCATTATCCAGCATATCCAGGATGCGGTTGATATTACCCTGAGGGGCAGCGATCAACTCACGGCTGCCGTCCTTGCGGTAGACGTACAAACGGCCAGCATTGGTGTATCCCCGCAATATTAATACCCCGTTTAGGCTTTGAGCATATATCCTTAAATCGGGGGGCTCAACATCAGTTGATATATTTACCTCAATACCTGCCAGTACCTGAGACCACGGCGAAGGAGCGGACAGGGTGGTAATCTGCAGCTGATCACCCTTGATCAAGTCGTCGATAGACATGATATAACCGCCCTTACTGATTCGGGTAGTACTGTTATATAAATATTCCGTTCCATCTTCCATATTCAACTGCCTACGGGAATAATCAATCCCGGTCAGAATTTTAACGCTCTCCTGGCTGACATCCGCGGTATCGATACGCCATGCCTCGCGGCTGGTTGGATCACTTATTACCCGTACCCAGCTGCCTGGTATAAGCGAAGAGATGTCCATCGCCGTACCCAAACCATAAGCCTCGGTCGCCTTACTGATGGTATATGATCGGGAACGGTTTTGGGAATCTATGAGGTAGAGACTCTTTTTGCCGGCATTGGCATATACAACCCTTCCATAACTAACCTCGCTGAATGCTTGTAATCCAATGACATTCGAATTATCGATCATCAACTGGCATTTAATCCAATCGCCGGGCTGGAGATTACCAATGTCGGTTGGTTCGCCGTTGCGGGTAACAGCGGCCCCTGGGAAAAGGCTGTAAGATCGCCCGGATGTAAGCATGATCTGGTTCGCTGCAGTATTGACCTGGGCGACTCGCCCTAATACCAACGGCCGTTGTACAAAAAGCGATTGCACTATACCTGTGCCGGGAAAAATCCGCATGGTGACCGATGTACCAGGTAGAATATTGGCCAGCATGCTTTTATCCACGGTGCTGTAGGGAGCGTCCTGCACCATACAGTCGTTCAATCTGTCACGATAGGAGATAGCTGCCCCGGGAGACAGCTTATAAATCTGATCGTTGTTAAGCAGCCTTATTTCATTCCTGGTAGTATCTGTTTCCGATATATACCCGCTTATCTCCTGGGTATATGCCTCCAGTTTCCAAAGAGTCTGCAGGGCCGGGTTAATGGAAGCCTTCAGACCTGAGCCCATTGGTATCTGGGAAATGTCAGCAACCGCCGAACCGTTCACTATAATGCTCCCCGCTTGGCTCAGCGCGCGTTGATCCACGTAATATCCACCCTCCCGCACCTGGTTATTCATTTCCAGAATAAGTTCCCCTTGTGCTGTGCTGAGAGCCTGTATTCCGCCGGTTTCCCATGTATTCCCGAAAATATAGGCTTTGGCCTCATTGTAGTAAACATCACTGCCTTCTTTAATTACCTTAATATCAGTGTCTAAATCCCCATCAAGCACCTGCTTCACGTCAAGAAGCCCTAAATCTAAGGTATTACCATCAGCAAGTTCAACTTGCCGGCTTTTAACATTCTGAATGATCCCGGTTTTTAACGCCTGTCCGTAGACCAGGGCGAAATCCTGCCCATTTTCCGACTTAATATTAGCTGCTTTTACTACTATCGTGTAATCGCCCGCGTTGGGTACCCTAATACTGACCTGTTCGACATTATTTATCCTATCTGGACTCCCGCTGCCGCCGACATCGTTGCCGTAAAAACTTTGCCCGTTAGCATCCTGGACATAAAGATCAAGATCATTAATTAAAACAGCCGGGGCACCGGCAGGGCCGGGAGGATCTACCCAGGCCAGGGTAATCTTTACCGGCTCAGCCGGATCATTGACATGTACTTTGTATTCGACGCTCTCACCCTGCTTAATCCGGGTTCTATTGTCAATAAAATGAAAATTTCCTTCCTTCAATGCCAGAGAGGAAGCAGCTAAATCGAGAATACCAAAACCCTTCGTATAGGAAGAAGTTGATTCAGTTCGGGCGCCATTTATTAAAATGGCCTTCAGCAAAGCTGAAGATGGTTCTCTGATACCAAATTGAGAATCTAACTGCTCCCGCAAAAGGGCCAGGGCCCCTCCTGTCACAGCGGCGGCCATGGAAGTTCCTCCCATTCTGGTGTAAAGAGGATTGGCGGTAAAATTACTTTCAGAAAGACTGGAACAGGCTGATATTAGTGCCGAGCCTGGCACCAACAAGTCCGGCTTAATTCGTCCATCCATGGTCGGACCAAGGCTGGAGGATTCAGCAACCTGATCAGCAAATCGGGCTTGGGTATCGAAAGCGGGACGGGGCACCTGGCTGGAGCCAACCACCAGGGCATTTTTACTGTTGGCCTGGGTTGTAAGGGTGCCGTTGCCGGGGCCATTGTTGCCGGCGCCGAAAATCGGTAAAAACGATGGGTATTGATAAGTGAATCGGTCAATTTGGGCCGTGCTTTCACTATATTTGTTGCCATTATTGCCCCAACCGTTTACATGTATTCTGACCCCGGCCGAGTAAGCAGGCAGAAACAAATCGGAGATATTGGCGGGGACGCGGATATTATTATTGCGATCCAATAGAGCCTGGAAGTAGAGGCTGGCTCCGGGTGCAATGCCGCGATATTTCCCCTCCGAGGCCGCTCCGGTCCCGGCAATGGTGGCGGCCATGAAGGTCCCGTGACCGATGGGATCATCAGCCTGTTCCCGCTCCGCATAGGATTGTAACATGACTACTTTGGGCATTTGACCCGTCTGGCTCTGCAAATCAGGGTGAATGTCGGTCATGCTTCCCTTATCCAGACCGCTGTCGGCTATACCAACTATTTGACCCTGACCACTCAGTCCAGCAGCGTTGATAAGGTTTTCAACCAGTAATGGGCGGGACCCGATTATGTCAGCCGAGCGGTCATTGGCCCAGGCTACAGGTAAAGCTGTTTGCCCCAAAAATACAATACACAACATAAGCGACAGAACATACTGCCGCTTATGTTTATTTTCACATCTCATCCAGAGTGACTCCTTGTCGGTTAATAACGGTATGGCCTAAAGATAACTCTCCATATAGTCAGCAATAGCTGCCGCTATAGCCTCGGCCGCCCTATTTCTAATACTGTTCTGGCCAAACAAAGCCCCCTCAGTGGGATTACTTATAAAACCCATTTCAACAAGGGCAGAAGGCATCTCTGTTTCGCGCAGAACCTCAAAATTAGCTTGTTTTACCCCGCGATCGTTCAAGCCCAGTTCTTTCACCATAGCTTGCTGAATCCTCAGGGCCAGATTATAACGTTCGTCCTTCTGCATAAACAACTGAGGGTCGCTCAGCGGATAGTAACAATAGGTTTCAGTGCCAGATGGGCTGGAGCTTACATTGGAGTTACAATGTATCGATACAAAAACTGAGGCATTGTACATGTTGGCAATGTTAGGCCGGTCGTCCAACTCAACAAAGGTATCATTGGTACGCGTGTAAACAACCCGTATGCCATCTTTTTTCAATATCTCCCCTACCTTTAATGTTACGGCCAGATTAATGTCTTTTTCATTCAGGTTACAGCCATTAGCCCCCGGGTCCTTGCCGCCATGCCCGGCATCCAGGACAACCAGCGGTTCACGTGACTCAATCTCACTCTGGTCAATAAACAATATGTTTATGGCTGACCCGTCATCATTGGGGCCAACTGAGAATTTTACCGGTTTCTTTGTATTAATCGTCATGACCGTAGCAGTCTCCCCATTTCCTTGGGGAGTGAAGGTCATGCTGCTGATCAGTGTATTTGAATAGCTATAGCTTGACTGAGCCTTACCCTGGAGGGCGTTATTTATCACGATTTCAAGCTTCTTCTCACCTACATCTGAGGTGTAACCCAAGGCTGCAATTCCCTTGACGGTAATATTTTCCCCGCTGCTGCCAAAAGTGCTTCTGGTTACAGAGCCTATATAGTTGGGTATAAACACAACTGCTCTTTTACCGCTATTTTCAGTGCTGGTTTCATAGGAGACACCGGCAGGCAGGGTAATCACCACCTGGACATCATCGCCGGTATTGATGCCCTGAACGTTTAATTTCTCGGCCCCCAGCCATTTTTCAAGGCTAGCAGTGCCAATTATTTGGCTATCCTTAAAAGTATATGTAAGCCGTCCACTACTTTCTGATTGCTTCATGTCTAGCTTGAGCGTGGAGTCCATAGATATTTTTAATCCTTCGGCAGCTCGCTCGGAGCTTAGCGTGATGGAAGCCAAATCTGATGATCCCGGATTTGGATTTACCGCAATAGAATCTGAACCTTTATCCTCGGTAGGATCTACCAGAGGTGTTTCTGCTGAAGGGGGAACTACCTCGCCCTCATGGATCAGTTCCACCACCCAACCAGCTACCCAGGCATTAAGAGAACCCCTTCTAACCAGATACCAATCGCCATATTGACTTAAAACAGTCAGGGTTTCTCCCGGGCTGGCCTGGCCAATAACATTGTCATCATTTATCTCTGCGGAGCTGCGAAGGTTCACTGTGTTGATTATATTTACTGCTACCACAGCCTTATTACTGTTTGATGTGGCTTGAGGGCTGGTTATTATAGCCCTAAAGTTAGTTCCATCCCATGACACAGTACCCCCGAGGGCTTCACCCACAAAGCGCAGGGGAGCAAGCGTGCGGTTACCGACTATCCTGGCTGGGACATCAAGTTTCCATACCGTGCCATTAACAGTCGGAGTATAAGAGTTAATCGGTAAGACAACCGTAGTAGTTCCGCGCAACGCGGTTACGGTCTTGGTCACACTGTCCCAGGTTACAGTAGCCCCCATGGCCCTAAATATAGCCGCCATAGGAACAAGGATGCGTCCATTTTCTATTATGGGCTGCACATCAAATGTCAGCGGAGCTCCATCAAGGATGATGATAGGGGTCTGGGATTGCTGCACCGATTGGCTAATCGCTGCAGATGATGAACCTGTCATGATAAAATCCTGGTGAACCCATCCCGTTAAAGAGCCAAATTTAATATTGTACCATTCCCCAACCTGAGCCAGGATCTCCACTTTTGAACCCTGCAGCAGTGTACCGATTTGAGGATTGATGGTGCTGGGATCTGGACGTACGTTGACAACTTTTCCGGTAATGATTCCTGTTGGGGTGGTGGCTGCCTGCGCAATATTCGGACCGAAAATTGACAATATGTATAAGGTCGCTGTAAAAAAAATAAGGGCAACTATAAAAGTGCTTGTCCGTTTTTCGCTCATTAAACTCTCCTTAATTAGTCCTTATCGAAGACATCAAACCAAATATGTATATTTTGAGTTAATTCTGCATATACAGGCATTTTCCTCCCTGGATTTTAAGGAAAATCCCGACAAGTTGGCTAACTATAAACTATATACTAATAATACGACATAAATCTTACATTTTGGCTTAAATTTTTGTTAATAAAGCAGGAAAAACCGGTTAAGTGAGTTACAATATGGACAGGCTTTTCGAGTTAATTGTTTGGACGTTACCCGGATGATAATGCGTATTATATGGAAACGACAGCTTGGAGGATGAAATGAACATTTTAGTGACCGGCGGAGCAGGGTATATAGGCAGCCATACCTGTGTGGAGCTATTGAACGCAGGGTATGAAATCATAATCTGTGATAACCTGTCCAATTCCAAACTGGAAGTAATAGATAGAATCAAATACATAACCGGGAAAGACTTTCGGTTCTACAAATCCGACATCCTCGATTGGGATGCCATGGAGCAAATCTTTATTGAAAATTCTATTGATGCGGTAATTCATTTTGCCGGGATGAAAGCGGTGGGCGAATCGGTCCAAAAGCCGTTAGTCTATTACTATAACAATGTGTCTGGATCAATAATTCTGCTGCAAACCATGGCTAAATTCGGGGTAAAAAGAATGGTTTTCAGTTCCTCAGCCACCGTTTATGGTGAGCCAGCCCATGTACCTATCACCGAAGACTTCCCCCTCTCTACTACCAATCCATATGGTTCCACCAAGCTAACCATTGAAAATATACTGAGGGATCTGGCTAAATCAGATCCCGAATGGAGCATAGCCTTGCTTCGTTATTTCAACCCTATCGGCTCTCATTCCAGCGGGCTGCTGGGCGATGATCCCAACGGCATCCCCAACAACCTTCTGCCCTATTTGCTCAGGGTAGCAACTGGAGAACTTGAAACATTGAGCGTTTATGGTGGTGATTACCCCACCCGGGATGGAACTGGAGTACGGGATTACATCCATGTGGTCGATCTCAGCCAGGGCCATATTCAGGCAGTCAAAAAAATTATGGACCGAAAAGGAATAGATGCATACAACCTGGGCACCGGCAAGGGTTACAGCGTCCTCGAAGTAATTTCAGCGTTTGAACAGACAACCGGGGCTAAGGCCAATTGGCAAATGGCTCCCCGACGGCCCGGTGACATTGCCGAGTGTTATGCAGATCCGGGTAAGGCCAAGCGGGAATTAGGCTGGGAAGCCCAAAAGGATCTTTCTGAAATGTGCAGGGATGCGTGGAGATTTGCTCAGAAGCAGTAGAGGTAAGTTATAGAATCATCTATTAAACCCAGGATTTATACCCAAATTTGTGGTCGAATATTTATTAGAGATAAATTCCAGCCTATGCTCGTAAATAATATATCCAATTCCCTCTTGAACCCACCTTCGATCCAGAAAAGGGTTACCCAGTTGAACTGCTCCCTGTCAAGTAGACAGATAAAAAAAACAAACCATTTTAACTGGGCTCCGTCGATGACGGGACCCAGCTTTTTCATGCTGCATTTTCGAGCAACTGACGGTAGGTCATTGGAGGCAGTTTGTTCAGTCTCCTTTGCCGGCGTTCAAAGTTGTAGAAGTATATGTAGTTGCTAATGGCCGCTTCCAGGCTGTCGTAATCCTTGAAATTGCCAAGGTAGTACATCTCGCATTTGAGAATACCCCAGAAGCCTTCCATGGGTCCATTGTCGATGCAGCGACCGACACGTGACATACTTTGTTTCATTCCGGCCTTGTCCAGTTTAGATTTAAATTGCTTACTGGTATATTGAAAACCTCGATCACTGTGAAACATCGGGTGAGCATCTGGGTATTTAGAAACGGCAAGATCAAAGGTGTTAAATACCAGGTGGTTATTGTTCCTTCGCCCCATGGCAAAAGAGATAATAGCTCTGTCTTTGAGGTCGAGGATTGCGCTCAAATACAATTTGTCATTATTTCCGTACTTGAATTCTGTGACGTCGGTCAGCC
The DNA here is from genome assembly GCA_964584415.1 of uncultured Syntrophomonas sp. Classification (GTDB taxonomy): domain Bacteria; phylum Bacillota; class Syntrophomonadia; order Syntrophomonadales; family Syntrophomonadaceae; genus PHAA01. The sequence continues at coordinate 2,695 of CAZOZX010000046.1, read as the reverse complement.
ACTTATCGTTAAGATTATCTGCTGTGAAATCACGGTTCAGAATATTCTCCGCTGTAACTTCCGGAGTAGATCGCTGATATTGCGGACGCTTCCTGCGGATGACGGCTTTCAAGCCTACCAGCCGGGTAAGGCGGTAAATACGCTTGTAATTGTAACAGGTCTCGTATCGGGCGTTCAGTTCATCTGTCAGCCGGCGGTATCCATAGATCCCGTTGAATTCAGCATAAAGATAACCAAGCTTGTGCGGAAGATCTTCGTTCTCGTGCTCGCGGACGCTCTTGGTTCGGTGGAGCCATTTGTAATAGGATGACCTGTTCAGTTCCAATATTCTGCAAATATTTTCTACTGGGTAGGCTTTTTGTTCGTGCAACTCCTTTACAGCCAGGTAAAGTCTTTCCTGCCGGACACCGGTTAGCCCCGCCTCCTTTCGATCTCTTGGAGTTTTTTTAACACTGCAATCTCCATTTCTTTCTGTCTGTTCTCGGCTTTAAGCATCTTGTTCTCTGCTTGCAGGCGCTCGACTTCATTCATTTCATCCTGAGGCTTGGGTTTCCCGCGTTTGTCGATGAGTCCTTCGAAGCCCTTGGCCTCATACTTCTTTACCCAGCTATATATCTGTTGGTAGGAAACCCCATAATTCTTAACTGTTGAATCATAGTCCTTGCCATTGGCGATGCAGTAGCTGACAATTTCAATCCGCTCGTCCAACGTGGTTAACCGTCCTTTGGTCATATGGATTTCTCTCCTTTGGACTCCGGTGGTCCGAAGCTCTTTATGACCATTATACTTAGTTACCCAAGCCTGGAGTTGACTTGCACTTCGAATGTGATACCTATTGCAAATTTCTACGTAGCTTCCTTCATCCCGTAGGTACGACTCAATTGCTGCAGCTTTAAGTTCCATACTGTATTTTCGGTTCGTGCTCTGTGGTGCTAAGCCGTAAGGTCCCATGGATTCGTAGATGGCTATCCATCGCCACAAACTTATCTTTTTAACTCCATAATCCCGTGCTATCCTATCCAGGCTTCCTTCCCCGCGCTCATACCTTTCTACTGCTTCCAATTTGTTTTCATAACTGATGCCTCTTCTGCCCATAGAAAAATCCCCCCCAGTGTAGTCCTGAAATTTTTGTTATTTCAAGTGTCTACTCAATGGGGAGCTTATCAAACTGGGTAACCCATTATCATAATTTCTTATCTTAAGGAACGTATTTGAGCACCATTAATGCGATTATAATATGTGTTTAGAACCTAATCAGGAGTTGGCCCATGAGGGATAAATCATTTATAGATTGGTGGTTGCCACTGTTGGTGTTAGGAACAGTTAAAATAATTATGATGTCTTGGATACCTTTACAATCGATACCCGTTTCTCTTCCACTTCCTCCACTTTCAGCACCAAGCCGTTATATTCTATAGTCGTTTTATCCTTTCGGCCCGGTATCCGACCCAATTGGCCGATAATAAATCCGCTCAGGGTTTCGTAATCATTGACTGGCAGCTTGACCTGTAGGATTTCCTGAACATCGTCCAGAGGGGCGGTGCCCTTAATCAGGAAGGTGTTTTCATCAAGCTTCTCAAAGTCTTTTTCTTCCTCGTCGTATTCGTCAAAAATGTTGCCTACGATCTCTTCCAGCAGGTCTTCAATTGTTACTAGCCCGGCCGTACCCCCATATTCATCTATAATGATAGCGATATGGATCTTTTTGCGCTGCATCTCCCGGAACAATTGATCAGTTGGCTTGGATTCGGGCACGAAATAAGGTGGCCTGACGATGTGGGCCAGGGCAAATACTTCTCCTTTATCCTCGGACACAAACTGGAACAGATCCTTGGCATAGAGCACGCCTACAATGTTGTCCAAATTATCCTGGTAAACCGGGATACGGGAAAATTTCTCGGCGTTAACCATGGCCAGTACTTCCTGCAAACCAGCTGAACATGGCAGGGCGGCGATATCGGTGCGGTGGGTCATTATGTTTTCAGCTGTTTTATTGTTGAACTCGAAAATGTTGTTTATCATCCGCTTTTCTACCTCATGGATAGCCCCGGTTTCCTCCCCTATATCTACCATCATCCGAATCTCTTCTTCAGTAACCTCCTCATCTTCTTCGTGGGGATCCATTCCCAACAGCCGGACCATAAGATTGGTTGAAACCGTCAAAAGGGAAACCACCGGGCGGGTAGCCACTGATAGGAATTGCAACGGTCCTACCGCAAAATAAGCAATAGGCTGTGATTTCTTCATACCGATACGTTTGGGCACCAATTCTCCGAAAACCAGGGTAACGTAGGAGAGGATGAGGGTAATGACAACCATAGCGGCGGATTTGATATAACCGGCTGGCCAACCCAGGCCGACTTCCTGCAGCAAAACAACCACAGGACCGGCAAAGGTCTCGGAGGCGAAGGCGCTGGCTAGGAAACCAGCCAGGGTGATACCGATTTGGATAGCAGCCAGGAACCGGCTGGGTTCACTGAGTAATTTTTCGATTTTTTCGGCCTTCTTATCACCCTTGTCGGCCAGCGATCTTATCCGCATGTCGTTCAAAGATATCAGGGCTATCTCCGAGGCGGCAAAAAAGGCATTCAGAAATATCAATATCAATAAAAAAATAATTGCGGTTGTCATATTACACCTCTTCTATATTTGGGCTGGAAACACGAAAAGGCAATGGATACTCCCTTAGGAATTT
>CAZOZX010000045.1:0-15922 GCA_964584415.1 uncultured Syntrophomonas sp. | reverse complement strand
GGTGGGGATAAGCATTGGTGCGGTTTACATACCACCAGCTGAAATAGTCAAAATTATACTGAGTCACATACCTGGGCTGGGCATTCTAAGTGCCGGCTTAATGCCGGAACACAATATCATTATCATGACCATAAGGTTTCCGCGGGTTGTAATTGCAGCATTAGTGGGTGCGGGACTGGCTCTGTCAGGGGCAGCCTTCCAGGGACTATTTCGCAATCCCATGGCAGATCCTTATGTGATTGGGGTTTCGTCAGGAGCAGCACTGGGGGCGATTCTAAGTATAATAGCTCAGTCTTTTTGGAGAACCTCCTTTCAATTTGGGATTCCAATTCTCGCCTTCATATTTGCGGTTTTTACCATAATCCTGGTCTACAATCTGGCGCGGATAGGGGGTAAAGTACCTGTCATGACGCTGCTTTTGTCCGGGATCGCAGTTAATTCGTTACTTTCTGCCCTAGTATCACTGTGCATGTTTTTCAGCGGGGATCAGCTCCACCAGATAATCTTCTGGCTTTTAGGGGGATTTTCCGGGCGGGGATGGGACTATGTATATATGTTTGTGCCTTATGGAATCATTGGGGCAACCATTATATTTATTTATGCCCGAGATTTAAATGCCTTGTTGTTAGGGGAAGAGTCGGCTCAGCACCTGGGTATTGAAGCCGAAAAAGTTAAGCGTTACCTTTTGGTGGCAGCGGCCCTGCTAACCGGTGCTTGTGTATCGGTTAGTGGGATGATTGCCTTTGTGGGGCTGGTAATTCCCCATATTGTAAGGTTGATCATCGGCTCTGATCATCGCATCTTGCTGCCAGCTGTCGCTTTGTTCGGAGCAATATTTTTACTATTGGCGGACGTTTTGTCCCGGGTTGTTGCAGCTCCGAGTGAAATACCGGTAGGAATTGTTACGGCCCTGGTAGGTGGACCTTTTTTCATTTTCCTTTTGCGCCGGCAAAAGAACACCATGTTTTAAATTTATGGAGGGGTAACATTGCTGCTCAACATTTTAGGTGTTTCAGTTGGTTATGGTACTTCCATGGTTTTGCAGGACGCCAGCGTTCAGATCAACTCTGGAGATTTCTTAGGCATCGTTGGCCCTAATGGCTCGGGGAAGTCAACCTTGCTGCGAACGATCAGCCGGGTGCTAAAACCGCTGCATGGTGAAGTGCTATTGGAAGAGAAAGATATTTATTCTGTTTCCGCTATCCAAGTAGCCAAACAGATGGCGGTGATGACCCAAGAAAGTGGATTAAGCTTTCCCTTTACGGTAAGAGATCTGATTATGATGGGGAGAATACCTCATCTGAAACGATTTGCCCGCGAGGGACCTGCAGATCAACAGGCAGTTGACCGGGCCATGATTTTAACTGATACGGTTATGTTGGCCGACCGCCAGCTAAATGAACTCAGCGGCGGGGAAAAACAAAGAGTATTGTTAGCCCGGGCGCTGGCCCAGGAACCGAAAATCCTGCTTTTAGATGAACCCACTGCAAATCTGGATTTGACTTATCAATTGGAAATTATGGAGCTTCTGGTTAGATTCAGACGTGAATATGGACTTACTATTATAATGGTTCTGCATGATCTCAATCTCGCCTCCAGATATTGTGATTACCTGGTAGTGGTGAAGCAGGGCCGCATTCATGCTATAGGGCCACCGAATCAGGTAATTACAGCTGATATAATCAATGTTGTATATGGCTGCAAAGTGCGGGTAGAAAAGCTGAATTTGTCAGACCGCCCTTATATTATTTTTGATGATGAGGAAATAGATGCGACCAAAAACCTTGGACCCCAGGTACATGTTATTGGGGGAGGGGGTTCCGGGGCTGTCCTGCTTAGAAATTTGGTCCGCTCAGGGTGGAGGGTTAGTACTGGGGTTGTAAATGTTGGAGATAGTGATTGGCAGGAAGCGATTCGTTTGGGGCTTAATACCGTTGAAGCCCCGCCGTTTTGCAGTGTGGATGGGAACGAATTAACACGTAATCAAGAGATGATGCAAAAAGCCGAGTATATAGTAATGGCCGGAGTACCTTTCGGCAGCGGAAATATTAAGAATCTAGAAGCAGTAATGGAGGAGACGGCTAGAGGGGCGAAAGTTATCGTAGTCAATAAGCCCGATATTTCTGAACGTGATTACACTGGAGGAACGGCAACTGAGCTGTATACCCGCATGATCAGTAGCGGGGTGCGGACGGTAAATAGTGACTGGGAGGCTATTCAGGTCTTGGAAGGGGAGAAACAAAATGCGAGCCAGAGGTAGACTGGTTTTCATAACGGGGGCGGCAAGAAGCGGTAAAAGCTACTTTGCTGAAAAGATGGCGGCTGAATTGAATAGAGAGGTAATATATATTGCTACCTGTGTACCAGGGGATGATGAAATGAGGGAAAGGGTAGCCCGCCATCAGGCCAGAAGACCAGATAATTGGCACACCATAGAAGAACCGTTCGATCCTGTCCGGGTCATTAAACAGCTAGACGAATCAGGGCGGGTCTTTCTGTTAGATTGTGTGACTTTATTAGTCAGCAATTTAATGTTGCAGCCTGATGCTCCGTTGGGGGAAGAAGTGATACTGGAAAAAATCTCGGCCCTAGCCAAGGCTGGTTATGAGTCCGCCGCCCACGTTATCATTGTATCCAATGAAGTAGGATGGGGGATTGTACCGGGAGATCAGCTTTCGAGGACGTATAGGGACATAATAGGACGGGCTAATCAAATCCTGGCTTCGTGTGCCGACCAGGCCTATGCTACTATATCCGGGATTCCGATCGAGTTGAAATCTTTAAACAGGGGTATGTGATGTCATGTTATGGTTAACGGTACCGTTGGCTTTTATGGTAGATCTGCTGATAGGGGATCCTGCTCTTGTGCCCCATCCGGTCAGAATAATGGGAGGAGCAATTACCGGATTTGAAAAATTTCTTCGTTCATTCACCGGCTCCAGTAGAAGTGAACGGATAGCGGGGTGCTGTTTAGCGTTCTTTGTACCTGGATCGACTTACCTGATAACCTTAGGATTGTGTTACCTGGCCAATCTAACCAACAATTTTGTCGGTATAATTGTCTCAATCTGGTTAATTTCCACTACCATTGCTGCCCGAGGGCTGGTAGATGCCGGACTTTCGGTATATAAACATTTAGCTAACCGGCGGATGGATAAGGCTAGAGAAGCGGTAGGTGGGATTGTAGGCAGGGATACTGATAATATGGGAGAACCGGAAATGGTTCGGGCTACCGTGGAAACCATGGCCGAAAATATTGTTGACGGGGTAGTGGCACCGATATTCTTCGCCTTTATTGGAGGAGCGCCTCTGGCTATGACTTATCGAGCTATAAATACTTTAGACTCAATGGTTGGGTATCGAAACTTACGCTATCAATATTTTGGATGGGCATCAGCCAGGTTGGATGATTTGGCCAATTACATACCAGCGCGGATCACTGGAATCTGGGTGGTTTTATCATCTGCCCTTTTGGGGTATCCCCCCGGTAGGGCGTTGACAACTATTCTGCGTGATAGTGCCAAACATCCCAGTCCTAACAGTGGGATACCTGAAGCTGGAGTAGCCGGTGCCTTGGGAATACAGTTGGGAGGCACTAATTATTACCAGGGGACTCCCTCCTTTCGTCCCTTGTTGGGATTTCCATATAATGAGCTAATAGCTGGTCATATAATAAAAGCCTCCCAATTTATATATACTACCGGGACACTTTCAGTATTATCCGGAGCTGTTATTATTAAGATCATTCATCCATAAGGCTGGTGAAATTGATTTATGAATGCTTTTATGACTGCTTTATCCTTTTTGACCCGAATACCTGTGCCCATGACTAGTTCAGAGGTTCATTCTTCCAGTCTGAGCAAATCGATTATTTTTTTTCCGTTGGTGGGAGGAATAATCGGTTTTATCAATGCGGGAGTATATATGGTTTTGGAGCCATTCCTGCCCATAAGGATATTGGCAGTATTTATCATTGCGGTGCCTATGGTAGTAAGTGGCGGAATCCATTTTGATGGGCTGCTGGATACTTGCGACGGAATTTTCAGCGGGCGGTCAAAGGACCGGATCCTTGAGATCATGCGGGATAGCCGGGTGGGCTCAATGGGGGTAATAGCAGGAATTCTTAGCGTTTTGCTGCGGTATAGTCTAATTTTTGAATTGCCAGGCGCAGGTTTACCGGGGTTGATTATTGCCCAGGCAGCCTGTGGGCGGTGGATTATGTCAGGGGCACTATATTTTTTCCCTTACGCTCGCAAAGAAGGGGGACTTGGCCAGAGTTTCAATATAGGGAAAAGGGCGCTCTATTTCATTCTCAGTACCCTGATGGCCGGGTTGATTTTATTTTCAGTTAATGGGGCGGTGGGTATTTATATGGCATTAGGTGCCGGTATTTTATCTCTTCTGTTCGCTTTGTGGGTGGCGGCCAGGATTGGAGGATTAACCGGCGATGTTTATGGCGCCTTGAATGAGATCGGGGAAAATATATTTCTATTATTGTGGCTGGTGGGCATAATAAATTTTCATTTATTCCCGTAATTAGCGATGGATTAGAGTAATCTTGCAGGGGGGTGATTTTTTGGGCAACCAGAAAAGGATTCATGGAGGCAATATTTATGAGTTGGCCCAGAAATATAATCTGCCCTTAGATGATATCGTTGATTTTAGCTCCAGCGTCAGTCCTTTTGGTATACCGTCCAAAGTAATGCAGGCGGTTAAAGATTCAATCGAAACCATCACTCATTACCCTGATCCAGCCAGCGAAATCTTCTGCAGCTTGGCTGCAGCTGAGCATGGGGTGGGAAGTGAGAATATTTTGGCAGGTAACGGAGCGGCCGAACTTATTTACCTAATCGTTCATATGATAAAACCTGGTTGTGCACTCATGCCTATACCTACCTTTTCTGAATATGAATATGCATTAAATTCCATAGGGGGAAAGTTAAGATTCATTAGATATCAACTTCGGGATAATCGTTTTATTATATCTGTAGATAGTATCGTTAAAGCGATACCTGGTGCTGATATGGCTTTTATTTGTAATCCCAACAATCCAACCGGGACCTTGTTGAGTCCCGACGACCTGCAGCGGATTGTTGAGACCGGTAAGCTTCATCATTGTCTGATCGTGATTGACGAGGCCTATCTGGATTTTGTTGAAAATGGAAGCCAGTATTCATTAACCAATAAAATACCGGAATACGATAATTTGATCGTGCTTAAATCTCTTACCAAGATTTATTGCTTGCCCGGCATTCGGATAGGGTATGCGGTTGGGCCTAGAAGCCTTATAGATAGAATGCGTGCCCTTCGAGATCCATGGAGTGTAAACTGTATTGCCCAGGCTGCTGGTGCCGCTGCCCTCCAGGAATACGTTTATCGTGCCCAACTACAGCGTTACATATGGCAGGAACGCCAATATTTATACCAGGAACTCAGTAATATAAATGGATTAGTCCCTTACTTCCCAACAGCGAATTTCATCCTGGTGAATTGCCGCCAAACTGGAATCACTTCCCGTTGCTGGCAGGAAAAGTTGGCTGAGTCTGGTTTATTGCTGCGGGATTGTTCATCCTTTCGGGGGATGGGATCGCACTTTATTAGAATCGCAGTAAGATCACGAGCTGAAAATATGCGCTTAATTGAGGCTATGAGTAATTTTATACACCCAAAGAGGAGGTCATAAGTTGCGGCCTAACCGGATTGTATTTGTCAGACATGGGGAGACTGCCTGGAATCTAGAACGGCGTTTCCTTGGACATTCAAATCTTGGATTAAATGAAAAAGGAACATTCCAGGCCAGGGCCGCGGCGGACCTTCTGCGCCAAGAAAATATTGAACATATATTTTGCAGTGATCTGGTTCGTGCAATGGAAACGGGATTAGAAATTGCCAGGTGGCATGATCTTCCTGTTCACAAGATTCCCTCTTTACGAGAATTATACTTTGGAGAATGGGAGGGACTTACATTTTCCGAGATAGAAAGCCGTTATCCGGATTTATCGTCAGCATGGCTTAACGATCCAACCGGGGTCAATGTACCTGCTGGGGAGACGGCAGAGGAGTTTAGAATTCGTGTCATGGAAACCTGGGATGATATCACGGAAGTTTCCGGGGAAAAAACAATTGTGATAGTGGCCCACGGCGGACCTTTAAGGATGATTCTATGTCACCTAACCAAAATAGATCTGAGCCGGCAATGGGAATACAACATAGACCATGGAGAGGTGGTTGTCATGGACAAAATCGGGGATGAGTATACCCTGATTTACAGGTCCGGAGGTAATTTGGGGCCAATACCATTCAGGAATGGGGATGAAGGGTAATGAGACACTCTCACAATCTAATGGTACAAGGAACCGGTTCTCATGTAGGAAAAAGCCTTATTGCGGCTGCGTTATGCCGCATTTTTTGGCAGGATGGTTATAAGGTGGCACCTTTTAAATCGCAAAATATGGCCCTGAATTCATATGTAACAATCAATGGCGGTGAAATGGGCCGGGCCCAGGTAGTACAGGCCCAGGCAGCAGGGCTAGTGCCTGACACGGATATGAATCCAGTGCTGCTAAAACCCTCGGCAGACAATGCTTCCCAGGTTATAGTACAAGGGCGTCCGGTTGGTACCTTCAGTGCCCGGTATTATCATAATGATTATGTAAAAATGGTATGGCCGGCAATTAGGGAGTCTTTTGATCGCTTGCAGAATGAATACCAGATTATTGTCTTGGAAGGTGCCGGAAGCCCGGCCGAGGTTAATTTACGGGATAATGATGTAGTCAATATGCGCGCCGCTCATATGGCTGATGCTCCGGTTTTGTTGGTCGTCGATATTGATAAAGGTGGGGCTTTAGCTGCTGTTGTGGGGACCCTGGAATTACTTCCTCCCGAGGACAGACAAATGGTTGCAGGTATAATTATCAATAAGTTTCGGGGCGACCGGCTATTATTACAACCTGCAATAGATTTTCTGGAGGCGAAGACCTCAATCCCTGTCCTGGGCGTAATACCGTATGCTAATTTTAATATACCGGAGGAAGACACTGTTAATGATGAACGGCGCCGCCACAAAACAGAACGAGGTATTCTGAGCATTGGGGTGCTCTATCTGCCTCACGTATCTAATTTTACTGATTTTGATCCCTTGGAAGCAGAACCAGATGTGTTCCTGAGATATATTAAACCAGGTCAAAATATAGGTGATTTGGATTGTGTGATTATTCCCGGCTCGAAAAATACTATCGGAGACCTTAACTCAATAAAAGGACTCGGTTGGGAGCAGCAGATACTTAATTTAGCCGAAGCAGGGGTGCCTATTATAGGGGTATGTGGAGGCCTGCAGATGTTAGGCCGTTCGATAAGAGACCCAGGTGGAGTTGAATCAGCGGAACAAGAAATTCCTGGATTAGGGCTCCTGGATATTGAAACAGAATTCTGTGCCGAAAAAACTACCTGGCAGGTTATAGGTAAATTGCGTGGCTTGGGAATTTTAATTGATGATAATTTGGACCACGATGTGACCGGTTACGAAATCCATATGGGACAATCCTACCGCGGGTCGGGGGCAAGTGCAGCATTTAGTTTATGGCGTCAGAATCAACCTGAGATAGAAGTGTTAGATGGAGCGGTCAATGAAACTGGCCTGGTATGGGGAACATATTTACATGGATTGTTTGATGCTGATGGTTTCCGCCGGGCTTTTTTAAATCAACTTAGGAAAAGTAGGGGGTTACCACCTCTGAATATTCAATATAAATATGCTGAGAACCGGGAGGCCGCTTATAACTACCTGGCCCAAGTAGTTAGAGAAAATATGGATTTAAAAAGAGTCTATCAATTAATGGGGCTGCAGCAAGCTGCAGATGATGGAATTTAATTGCAGGAGATGTTTCTAGATACCATGATTTTGCTATAATTTATTATACCAGAACATATAGAAAGGAGCGGTTGGATGATTGTCGTTATAGGCAAATTGACTTTAAAACCCGGGCATAATGCGGTGTTCATGGAAGGTTGGGCGGACTTGGTAAATGAATACAGGAATGAACCGGGCTGTATCGCTTATGAAGTAGTTCAGGTAATGAACAATCCTAATTTGTGTTATATGGTCAGCAAATGGAATAGTGAAGAAGATTACGAAAAGCATTTAGCATCACCCCCTTACCAGAAGGCCTACGCCTATTCAATTGGCTTTCTAGCTCGAGTCCCTGAGATCGATAGGTGTGTTGTAACCATTTAACCATTGTTCCGGATAAAATGACAATCATGCCGGGGAACTATCAACAGTCCTTTAACCCTCCGCGGATGGGAAATCCGGGAGGGATTATTTTTTAACATAACACTAAACTGCTCATATTTATATTTACCCCAGTCGTATCCGGAGATAGCTGGTCATGGCTTGAAAGCTCCATTGGAATGGATGATATAGTCCGCGCAGGTTGGTTTAATCATCAGGTAGCGTTTTTGCTCTTAGGCAAGTGCCAGGGCAAAAAATCACCGCCTACACCATTTGGCATGTAATCAATGCAAAATTTCGAGAACCGGTTCCAGCCCTGCCTTATGTCGGAGGGGGAGAGGGTATCCTGATTAACTTCCCGTCTTGGCTTTTTTGCGAGTATCACCGGTTTTTTTGGCACTCCCTTTTCGGTCTTCTTCAGCTAATTTGACACTGGCCTTCAAGGCTTCCATCAGATCAACAACATTACCCTTCTCCGGAGCCGGAGCGGGGGCAACCATTTCTTGACCGGCTATCCGGGCTTCGATCATTTCCCATAAGGCCTGCCGATAGGTATCTTCATATCGGGCCGGATCAAAATCCGTGGATAGGTTCTCGATTAAACTAACGGCCATTTTTATTTCATTGTCGTGGATTCGGGTTGGATCCAACCCGTGGTTTAATGAGGCTGGGGAACGAATTTCATCGGGATAAAAAATGGTCTCCAGGCATAAAACATCATCCTTAACTCGGAGTGCCGCCAGGGATTGCTTGGAACGGATAAACACTTTGGCAATGGCAATCCTGGTTGTCTTTCGCATAGCTTCGACTATTAGGGTGTAGGCTTTCTCCCCGCCAGGAGCAGGTTCAAGATAGTAAGTCTTGTCAAAATATATCGGGTCCACCTGGTTTAGATTCACAAAGTCCAGGATGTCTACGGTTTTAGTGTCTTCCCGCGGAATACGTTCAAAATCGTCCGGATTAATCACTACATATGTACCTTTCTGGTACTCGTAGCCGCGGACAATATCGTTGCTAGTTACTTCCTTGTCACAATTGGGACAATACTTTTGGTATTTGATCGGTGACATACACTCCTTATGAAGGTAATTAAATTTTATATCCTTATTTTCGGTGGCCACATACATACTTACCGGGATGTTAACCAGGCCAAAGCTAATAGCTCCCTTCCATAATACTTTCATGTGGTGGCCCTCCTATTCTTAATTTTTATTAGCTTTAATTTTTTGCACAAAATTATTCCTTTATGTTGTCATTTATCTTGTTTGGCCTTATTGGTTGCCATAGATTTCCGCTGGTTTGACTAAAGAAGGTAATATGTTATAGAATAACCGTGTCAGCAGATAGCGGGCGGGAGTAGCTCAGTGGTAGAGCACCGGCTTCCCAAGCCGGGTGTCGAGGGTTCGAACCCCTTTTCCCGCTCCATTAATTTTTTCTGAACTAAACCTAATTGCAGAATCAAAGTGCGTATAAAGCCTCTAAGGAGGGCGTATATTGCAGCATGTGAAGTTAGGAAGAACCAAAATCATTGTCAACAAGAATGGCTTTGGGGGGCTGCCGATTCAACGGATTAACCACCAGGAGGCCACCCGTTTATTGAGAAAAGCCTATCAAAATGGTATTAACTTCTTTGATACGGCACGGTTTTATACCGATAGCGAAGAAAAGATCGGATTAGCATTGGCTGATGTAAGAAAGGATATATACATTGCCTCAAAGACCATGGCTCTGAATGTAGATGATTTCTGGAATCACTTAAAATCCTCTTTGATGGCACTAAACACGGATTATCTGGATATATATCAATTTCACAATCCTCCGTTCTGTCCCAGATTAGGAGATGGGACGGGTCTCTATGAAGCCATGTTGGAAGCTAAGGACAAGAGATTAATTCATTATATTGGGATTTCCAACCATCGGCTTCCGGTAGCCGCAGCAGCGGTGGAATCAGGACTTTATTCGACTATTCAATTCCCATTTAATTACCTGTCTTCTGACCAGGAAATAAAATTGGTTAAATCTTGCCAGGAAAAAACAATCGGCTTTATCGCCATGAAAGCATTGTCGGGAGGATTAATTACTAATTCAGCCGCAGCCTATGCTTTTCTGGCCCAATATGATCACGTTTTACCCATATGGGGCATTCAAAAAGAGGATCAATTGGACCAATTCATTGGTCATATGGAACAGCCCCCGGTACTCGACCAAAATATTCTGCATATCATTGGAGAGGATCAGAAGATATTAGGTGGGGAATTCTGCCGGGGTTGTGGATATTGTCTGCCATGTCCCGCAGAAATTGATATAGCCAATTGTGCCAGGATGTCGCTTATGATTAGGCGAGCTCCAACTTCGGTGTACCTGAATGATATCTGGCGAGAGAATATGGGTCGAATTGCAAACTGCACCGAATGCGGCCATTGTAAAGATAACTGCCCATATGGGTTGGATACACCTCGGATATTAAAGGATAATTGGGCCGATTATCAAAATTTCATATGACAAATTTCAGGATGAAAAAAGGTGAGACCAAAAAGAGCCATTCTTCAGTAATGTAAGAATGGCTTTTACATATGATTTTTTAATTTTTGGTCTAGTTCTTTTTCTACTGTGAAACCACCTGGTCGAGACCGATTGATTTTTCGTTAGTAATTAATTCCTTACGCTTCAGATCTTTATGAGGACGCCCATCTTTCTTGGTGTAATCGACTTCCCCAGCTTCATCTGATTTACTCGAGGTTTTGACTCCTCCACCGAAAATATTGGCACCTTTGGCATCGTCATTAACGATTCTAACCAGGGCATCGGCGTCAACACGATGTTTTAGTACCAGTGGCATTATATGATTGATATCATTGATGCTGGCTTGGCCTCTATCCTTGGTGATGCTGTAAAGTACCGCACCCTGCTGCATGGCTTCGATTGCTCTTATGCTCTCCAAATTGTGTTTTATATAGAGACGGGCAATGTAGTTGCGGACGAAATCAGGCAGATCCGTTTGCAGATAGCGTTCCGCCCATTGGAGCATGATTTCGGTATACATCTCATGTTGTTTATGGTAATCAACGGTTGGTACGGTTCCCCGGGTAGTGTTAGCCTGGTTGTTATGAAAATTGTCCTTAAGCATTTTAGCTAACACATCAATCGAAGTAGGCCTGCCCATATAACAAACCATATCGAATCGGTCCGATAGCTGCCGGCGTATTTCTTCCAGGGGACCAGGATCTTCATCTGGATTAGAGGCTGCCCAAACTGACACATTTACTCTAACCGAGACTACCGGAAGACCAGCTTCTTCAATCTGTACGACACCCGGCTTAGTGCCCATTAAGTCCAGCAGTATATCGGTAATTTCAGGGGAAGTATCTGCCAGACGGTTAATTTCGTCTACGAATAGTATACCTCTATGGGCTTGGGGAATAAGGCCGGGGAGAAGACCGGCTTCGGGTTTACTGCTGTCGGTTAATTTAGCCAGGTCTATGCTCCCCGCCACTGTGCCGACTTTAGCTGAATGGGAAATTTCCAGAAACGGCATCGGGATCGCTTCGGTTCCAATTTCGGAAATTGCTTGAGCTGATAGTCCCCGATGATGTGGACAATGAGGCTGCGCAGGATCACAGTTATAAATGCAGCCTTTAATGCGCTCAATCTTAGGAAGAATATCCTGCGCCCGCCTCATTATAGTAGTTTTCCCGGTTCCTCGTAGTCCTTCGGCATGGATATGCAATGGCTCACCGGCTATCGTCGAAACCATCGACATCTTAATTAGATCGAAGAGGGCCTCGTTTCCTTCGTAGCGTTCTAATTGCGCATATTGTAACATTTAATAGTCCTCCTCTCTCTACCGATGAGACCGAAAAGATCATCGGTGGCATCTAAAATTGTTATTTTGCTGCTAGGATTTAATGGGATCGAGATTGTCTAACTCAAAACCATCATGCAGATTACTACCAGACTCAAAGTCAGCAAAGCTATGACTCCAGCGAAACCTACCCCTATGGTAAAGTTCTCCAACTCCGTTACGGGCGTTACCTTTGTGCTGCCATTGGCCGGGACGGCCGGGTTGCCATTTAAATAGTTCACTGTCATGATGTTCACCTCCTGTAATTAAACTTATTATTAGTATCCTTTAATTTAAGTTGTTCTACGATTTAGTTAAGGTTAATTAGACGGTTCTGAACATATATACAAGCAATAAGCGTGCCAATTTAGATAAAATTATAGAGAATATTCCGCGGGGCCTGAAATCATGCAGTACTTTAATCAAAAGTGTCTGTAAATAAGCATACAATTGCAATATAATTGATTATGAAAATGTCTCAATTGTGTAACGCGCATGTTATTTGATTGTAACGTGGTTACGGTTATGGTACACTTGTGTTACAGCGATGAGCGGGGAGATGGAACATGTTTAACTTACGTAAGATTATCGGTATCAAAGAGGAGAACTGCACCAATTGCCATCAGTGCATTGCGGTATGTCCCATAAAACTATGTAACAACGGAAGCGGTGATGTGGTCAAGTTCAATAATGACTTGTGCATCGGTTGCGGTCGCTGCGTGGTGACATGTTTGAAAAGTCACGGTGGGGTGATCGAGAAAAGCGCCCGCTTTGTTATTGATGATTCAATAAAATTTCTTGCGGACCTGCCCGATAAGGAAATCGTAGCCTTGATTGCGCCTTCGGCCCAGTGTAATTTTAACCTCAAGAAATTAATCAGTGCGTTGAAGCTACTCAATATAAAATATGTATATGACGTATCATTGGGAGCCGAAATAACCGTCGCTCTTTACCATCAAGCGGTTGAAAATAAAAGTGTAAAGCTGCCCTTGATTTCTTCACCTTGCCCATCAATAGTCAAGTATATCCAGTTAATCCACCCTAAATTGATTGATCATCTGGCTCCTTTTGGCAGCCCCGTCTACAATATGTCCGTTTATGTACGATCACTGCATCCAGACGCCGAGCTGGTTTTATTTTCCCCATGTGCTGAGAAAACCAGGGAGATTAGGGCTCAGGGACTGATTGAGTATAATGTTCTTTATCAGTCGCTGCAAAATATCTTAGATGATAAAGACATTGACTTAGATACACTACCTGAAAGCGAATTTGATAATTGTGTGCCAGCAGGCATAGCGACTAATTTTTCCATACCTGGCGGGCTAAAAGAATCATACTTATATCATTACCCTGAAACTCAGGCCAGTTCCATAGCAAGAGTGGAGGGGTCGCTGGTATTTGATAGCTATCTGCGCAACCTGCAAAAATCTATTGGCCAGGGCGGTGTTCATTTGCCCTTGATAGTTGATGTACTTAGCTGCGAAAGGGGTTGCAACGCTGGGGTTGGATGCATCCACAATTCTATTCGATGGGAAATGGAATATATGGTGGCGGCCCGTTCCGAGCAAAGCATTATTGATCCTGCTGCCAACCAAAGGTTGGATGCATTCCTTTCCAATATAATAAAGACGCATGATTTTAGGGTCCCAGAATATGAAGATTTATCATATTTATCAGAATTCGATGTGCCTAGTGAGGGCGAGTTAAATGATATTTATGAAAAAATGTTGAAGTTTGAGGAAAAAGATTTTAGAAACTGTGCAGCCTGCGGATATAGCTCCTGTTATTACATGGCAGTGGCTATTCACAATGGGCTCAATAAAGTCCAGAACTGTCATTTGTATCAGGAGAAAGAACTACGCCGGGATCAACAGGCAATTGAGTATATGCATATGGAACTTAGCTCGGTTTTCAATGCCATGAACGACGCCTTAATAGTACTCGATAAGGAGGGACGGGTTTCTCAATCCAATATAGCTGCTCAGGTAATTACTGGTTATGCCGACGAAGCTATTATAGGAATTCACATTTTGGATCTGTTTTGTGGTAAAGCCCCATATACCATGAAGCTGCTGGAAACGGGTGAGTCCTATAAAGACCGAGAGATGATAATCGACGGGGTGCGGGGTAAGATTCACGGCACTGCCTCGGGGGAACCCAGGATCGATGAAAATGGGCAGATAACTGGAGCTACTATAATAATTAGACCAATAGCCCGCGTGCAGGAATTGGTTAATAAAATTAGCGGTGCCCAGGCTACCTTTACCTTTGATTCCATAATTGGAGAGGATAAGAACCTAAAGAACTCTATACGGCTGGCCACAATTGCCAGTGCCAACGATTCTGCTGTGCTTCTCCAGGCCGCCAGCGGAACCGGCAAAGAGGTGTTTGCTCAGGCTATTCATAATGGTAGTTCGCGCCGAAATGGTCCCTTTGTAGCCATAAATTGCGCTGCCCTTCCTAGAGAATTGGTCGGCAGTGAACTGTTTGGGTATGTAGAAGGAGCTTTCACAGGAGCGAGAAGAGGAGGCAGACCAGGAAAATTCGAGCTTGCTAACAAGGGAACCCTACTGCTTGATGAGATTGGGGATATGCCCCTTGAGCAACAAGCGATGTTGTTACGAGCTATTCAGGAAAAAGCCATTTTAAGAGTGGGAGGAGATTCCCTGATAAATGTAGATGTTAGGATTATAGCTGCTACCAACCAGGACTTACTGGAATTAGTCGGACAAGGAAGGTTCCGTGCTGATCTCTATTACAGGTTAAATGTGGTCCAGATTTCGATTCCAGCTCTGAAGGATAGAAGGCCGGATATTAAACTTTTATTCGAATACTTTGTTAGGGAAATGTCACCAAGAGTTAAGAAGCGGATTAATCTAATCGATGATGATGTTGTCAATTGTCTGCAGGAATACGATTGGCCCGGGAATATTCGGGAACTGCAAAACGTGGTTGAAAGAACCTTGCTATTAGCGGAGGATGGGCATATCACCTTGGATTGCTTGCCCCGGGAGATTGTTGGCACCCAGGATGCTGATTACACGGTTAATTATGACGGGGGTTATCGTGAGATGGCGGCATTGCCGTCCTTGTTGTTAAACCGAAATTCGCGTAAAATGCAAGCCGGGGAAAAGGAAAAGGAAAGGATAATGCGTATTCTGGACAAATATGGAGGAAATGTTAGCAAAACCGCAACTGAATTGGGCATGTCCCGCAATACCCTTTATCGCAAAATGAAAAGCTATGCAATAAATAATTAACTTATAGTAAAAGAAAAATCGGTTCTCATCAATATAGTACAACTCATAAAGATGAAAACGCTGGATCGCTTGGTCCGGCGTTTTGCTTTTTTAAGGACCTCATAAGGAATATTCCTCAAAGTATTTTGGCCGCAACAGTGGCATTTGATCATTAATATTAATATCTCTATAATATATTGCCGCGAAAAAGCGAGGGCTGAAGGTGGATCTTTCCGTAGAAGTTATCTTTCAATTGGGCAGTGGGCTATTCTGGGCTGCAGCTTACTTTTTGATCATTAATCAGGGATTCATAGACAAAAGTACTGGGATGCCGTGGGCTGCCCTGATGGCTAATCTGGCGTGGGAATCAATCTTTGCTTTCATTTATCCCCACGGTGGCGTCCAGGGGGGCATTGATAAAATCTGGCTGGCCTTGGATTTTATCATACTGTTCCAGTTTTTGCATTACGGGCGCCGGGAATACGAAGAATATATATCGGGAAAGAATTTCTATTTGGCAGTACTTTCAACTTGGGTTTTATGTTTTGTTATTATTTTAGCTTCAGTTCATGAGTTTAATGACTGGCAGGGTAAATATGCGGCTTTTGGACA
>CAZOZX010000044.1:0-15935 GCA_964584415.1 uncultured Syntrophomonas sp. | reverse complement strand
AGAAGTGCATGCCGATAACCTTGTCGGTACGCTTGGTGGCAGTGGCGATTTCGGTGATGCTCAGAGCGGAGGTATTGGAAGCCAGAATACATTCGGGTTTGCAAATCTCATCCAGCTCTTTGAAGATGCTCTTCTTGATTTCCATAACTTCGAGGGCGGCTTCAATTACCAGGTCGCAATCTTTGGCATCTGCCATATCAACGGTTCCGCTGATTCTTGCCATGGTTGCATCTTTAGCAGCGGCGTCCAATTTGCCTCTGTCAACCATTTTGGTCAGGTTCTTTTCGATCCCTTTGATTCCTTTGTCTACAAACTCTTGTTTAATATCTCTAACGATTACTTCGAAACCGGATGCAGCAGCGTTTTGTACAATACCTGCTCCCATGGTTCCTGCGCCAAGTACCATTATCTTCATTCTTGTATTCCTCCCATTATTTCTATTTAGGCCCTAGTAAAACTCCCCATTTACACAAAGCAAAAAAAGCTACTCTTTAACAAAGTTAGCTTTTCTCTTCTCTAAAAATGCAGTCATGCCTTCTTTTTGATCCTTGGTAGCAAAGCACAGACCGAATGCATCGGCTTCTATTGACATGGATCTATCAATATCGACTTGGGTACCTTCGTTTGCGGCTGCTTTGGTGAGGCGTACTGCGAGTTGTCCTTTGCTGACGATTCTCTTAGCGATGGCTTTTACTTCATCCATCAGTGCTTCTGGTTCTACTACCTGGTTTACCAGGCCCACTCTCAATGCTTCGTTGGCATCAATTATATCTGCTGTATACAGTAATTGCTTGGCCATCCCGGCTCCAACCAAACGCGGTAATCTTTGGGTTCCACCGAATCCCGGGGTAATGCCCAGGCCAACTTCGGGTTGTCCAAATTTGGCTTTTGTAGATGCTATACGGAAGTCGCAGCACATTGCCAGTTCACAACCTCCACCTAAAGCAAAGCCATTTACGGCCGCGATAACCGGTTTTTCCATAGCTTCAATCATCCGGAAGGCCTTCTGTCCGAGTGCCCCGAAAGCACGAGCTTCCATGGCGGTAAGATTTTGCATAAACGCAATGTCGGCTCCGGCAACAAACGCTTTGTCAGCTCCGGTAACTATCATTACATCTACTGAAGCGTCGGCAATGACGTCAGTAACTGCAAGGATTATCTCGGATATAGTGTCACTGTTCAAAGAATTCATTGCTTTGGGTCTGTTAATTGTCAGTACTGCAATACTATTTTCTTTCTCTAGCAGTATGTTCTGGTAACCCATGTATTCCCCTCCTTATTTTGCTCTATCTAAGCTGGTTGGTATCTTTCCTATCAACACCTCCTTGTATAAATATAAGAGAAGCCATCCTTAATCATATTTACCATTCGTCATACGGATAGCATTTTCCTTCTTTATTTAGCTTTTATGTCCAGTCCAAATTGCAAAATTTGCAGAAAATATCGGACGTGAAAAAGCAACGTTTTGAAACGGCTAAACGCCTATCACTGGGCATTAGCCTGAATCCTTATGTGGTTTCCAGGATAACCTATCCGGTCGATTTATGGGGCAAAGGGTCAATTAATAGGGGTATTAGTAACAAATTTTTTATGAAAAACGTTCAGAAGCGTTTATGAGTTCAATAAATTTGACATGATGCAGATGTTTATAGATAACTATGTATAATTATGTATGGGCAAATCGCCAAAATCCGCTCAGCGATCTGCAATATTATAGTATGTATGAATTTCTAAAAATAAACGTGCTGTTCTTCAGTTTTTATTCTAGCTATTATTAATTTCCCCGTCAATTACCAGTAACGTTTATTATTTCACAATTTTTTCAGGCGCTTTTTTTGCCAGCTCCAAGCCTTTCCGATAGGCTGTTATATTGATATCCAGGGCTTTGGCGGGCACCATCTCCCGGACCGCTTTCTCGACTTCGTCTTCGGGCAAATCTAATCCCCCCGCCAAAATCCCTACCAATACTACATTGGCAGCCTTGGCGCTTCCACATTGTGCTGCTACCTCGGTGGCATCCAGAATAGTGGTATCGGGTATGAACGAAGCGATGTGCTGAGCAATATCGTCAGGATATTTGGCTTTGCCGGTCATTACCGGCAGGGGGTCAACACGTTCATCGTTTATGATCACCTTGCCGTCCGACTTCAGGTAAGAGATCCAACGAGCTGCTTCGAGTTTCTCAAACGCCAGGAGAACGTCAACATCACCCTTCTTAATAACCGGCGAATAAATTTTTTTCCCATATCTGACCTCGGACACTACACTGCCGCCTCTTTGGGCCATCCCGTGAACTTCGGTGGCTTTGACATCGTAACCCATATTTATGGCAACCCGGGCTAAGATGCGGCTGGTTAAAAGTGTTCCTTGTCCTCCGACACCTACGATCAGTATATTTTTGGTTGAATGCCTCATTTTTATTCCCCCATAATCTTAATTGCGTCAAATTTACAGATTTGCGGACATAACCCACAAGCAATACAGGTATTGTTGTTAAATTCAGCTACTCTTTCATCTTCTTTCCAATTAATGCCGGTGCAGCCCAGGCGTATACATAACCGGCATCCATTGCAAATTTCCTTGTCAACAAAATATTTTACGGGAGCCGGTTCTTTGACCAGTAAGGCACAGGGCCGGCGGGCAATGATTACGGAGGGCTCAGGGCGCTCCAGTTCAGTTTTTATAGTCTGTTTGAGCAAATCTATTTGCAGCGGATCAACTACCTGGATATTTTTGATGCCAATGGCCCGGCACAAAGCTTCCAGGTCCAATTGGCTGGTGACTTCTCCTTTTATATTGCGGCCGGTAGCCGGGTGTTCCTGGTGGCCGGTCATAGCAGTGGTGGAATTATCCAGGATGATTACGGTAGTCTGACCCTGGTTATAGACAACGTCGATCAAACCGGTTATGCCGGAGTGAACAAAAGTAGAATCCCCTATAACCGACACCGAGCGGCGGGCAAATTCTTCCCCCCGGGCTTTCTGCATACCATGGGCATTGCCAATGGCAGCTCCCATATCGATCATGGTATCCATAGCATCCAGCGGGGGCAAAGCTCCCAGGGTATAACAGCCGATATCGCCGATCACGGCCACCCGCATGGTCCGCAGGGTGTTGAATACTCCCCGGTGCGGGCATCCCGGGCACAGCAGCGGCGGGCGCGGCGGAATATCTCGCTGTAAGGCAATTGGTTCCCGGCCGACCGGATTGGACAGCTTGGCTTCAATCAATTCCGGGCTGTATTCGCCGATCAGACTGAATATGTCCTTGCCTTCAACTGATATCCCCCAGGCCTTGATCTGGGTCTCTATAACCGGTTCCAACTCCTCCAGAACCACCAGCCTGTCCACCTGGGACGCAAATGCGCGGATCAATTGTTCCGGCAAGGGGTTGGTCAACCCTAATTTTAAAACCGAAACCTCCGGCAGTACCTCCTTCAAGTACTGGTAAACTATGCCGCTGGTGATTACCCCCATGGTCTTGTCACCATACTCGATACGATTTAGCTCAGTTGCCTCGCTGAAATCTTTAAGCTCGAGCATGCGCTTTTCCACCTCAACATGGCGGGGACGCGCATTTACCGGCAGCATCACATACTTGCTGCTGTTCTTCTTATACTCCTTTAAAGGTACGGAATTTACCTCACCTAATTCGACTAAGCTCTGCGAGTGGCAAAGACGGGTGGTCACCCTTACCATTACCGGGGTGTCAAAACGTTCACTTATTTCAAAAGCCAGGCGGGTGTAATCCTTGGCCTCCTGGCTGTCGGAAGGCTCAATCACAGGAACCTTGGCAAACTTTCCGTAACCGCGGTTGTCCTGTTCATTCTGGGATGAATGCATGCCCGGATCGTCGGCGGATATGATCACACAGCCACCGGTTACACCAGTATACGCAAAGGTAAATAATGGATCAGCTGCTACGTTTAAACCTACATGCTTCATAGCAGCGAGGGACCGAGCTCCCCCGAAAGAACCTCCCATAGCCACTTCGAGAGCAACCTTTTCGTTGGGTGACCACTCTGCATATACACCGGGGTAATTAGCCAGGTTGGTGACTATTTCAGTACTGGGGGTACCCGGATAAGCCGCCGCCACCGTCACCCCGGCCTCATAAGCCCCCCTGGCAATGCCTTCATTACCACTCATCAACTGTTTCAAAACGCTACCTCCTGTCAGTGATCTTGCCGAAATTAGCAGGGATATACTGCTACAGCTAGATTTTAAATTAATTGCCTGTATATTTGTTATGGTAAAAATCGGCGATAGACCGGCTCAATACCTGGGTCATGCGGTAAACCAATCCTAATCCGAAATGTTTATTTCTGGTTCCCCGTTTGTTGGCCCGGATCTCCACCACCCCGGTGATGGCATAGTCACCTACCGGGGGAAGATTCTTGGCTAACGCCCGGCCCGGCATCAAACTGCCCGAACGCACCTGCAGCAAGCCTATCTCATCTTCGTTGCCAACCGATGCATCGATGGCTATGACTGTCCGGCCTTTATGAGTTCGTTCCAGGGCGGCAATGCCCTGGATCATATTTCTGGCGTGCAGGGGTTGGTCCAGGGTGCCTAATACTGCCGCCTCAGGAATATACGTTTTCAGCAAAGTGCCGGTCAGAGGTCCGAAGCAATCCAGGATATGGCGGTCGGAACCGATGCACAGGAAGACCGGCTCGGTTCTGATATCGTCCCAAAATCCGGTCAGGGTGTCCGTTATTAATCTGGTGGCTGCCTGATCTTGATAGTGAATCTTGACTAAATTCATGGCATACCTTACTGGCTCAGAACCTGGGTCAGTGAGTTCACAAAACGCTCGTTCTGTGCCCTTGTGCCTATTGTGACCCTAATAAAGCTGGGATAGCCGAAAACATCGCCGGTGCGAATGATAACCCCTTTCTGCAGTAACGACTGAAATACGAACTGGCAGCTGCGACCGGTGTCAACGAAAATAAAGTTGGCTTCGGTCGGCACATACATCATCCCTAAACGGGTGAAATTCTCGTAGAGGTACTGTTTTCCCGACCGATTGAGTTCCCGGCTGTTTTGCAAATGCGCGGTATCCTTTATAGCAGCCAAAGCTCCTACCTGGGCCAGGTTGTTGATATTGAAAGGCGCCTTGATGGTTTCTACCGCCTGGGCAATGTCAGGCCTGGTCAATGCATAGCCGACTCGCAGACCTGCCAAACCGTATATTTTGGAAAGGGTGCGCAGGACTATGGCATTACGTCCCTGCTGCACATATTTTTGCCCGCTTACAAATCCAGGACTGTCGACATACTCGGCATAAGCCTCGTCAAAAACCACCAGGACATGATCCGGCACCTGGTCCATGAACCGCTGCACCGCATCATCCTTGACGATGGTACCAGTGGGATTGTTGGGATTGCATATATAAACCATCTTGGTATGGTCGTCGATAGCGGCCAGCATGCCATCCAGGTCATAGGTAAAATCCTTTAGGGGCACTTCAATGCATTCCGCACCCATGATTTTGGCGGTAAATTCATATTCGGAAAATGTCGGGGTGCCAAAAATGACCTTATCGCCCGAGGTGAGAAAGGCCGTAGCCAGCAGCATCAGTATCTCGTCCGAACCATTGCCGATCAGGATTTCACTGAAGCCGGCGCCGGCATATTCGGCCAGGCCTTTTTTTAATTCGTAGCAGTTGGCATCTGGGTATAGGTGAACGTTAGGCAGCCCTGCTGCTACAGCCTCCAAAGCCATAGGTGAAGGTCCCAGCGGGTTCTCATTGGAAGCCATTTTAATGATATCATCGAGTCCTAACTCTCTTTTAACTTCATCGATCGGCTTGCCCGGAACATAGGGCTTGAGAGTAAATATTTCCGGGCGGGCCTGTCTTTTTACGAAATCGGACATTTGAAATACTCCTTTGTATATTGGCAGTCATTCGATTTAATCGCTTGATTCAGATCGTCCCGATTTTTTATTATATCTTATCAACTCGCGAATAGTCTCCAGGTTGGCCTGTACTGAAGCCGGCTTTTTGAAATCGATATTCAATAAGGTGACCTTAATGATTTCATCTATTTCAGGGTTCGGCTCTCCACCCTGCCATTCCCGCAGCACCGGGATAAACCCCAGTTCATCTTTGCCCAGCATAGCCAGATCCAGCAGGGATAGCAGGCAGTACATTTCTTCCTGGGTCAGGCTGCCCTTTTGCATATGCAGACTGACTATAGCATTGACCAGAGCGTCATATAACTGCTTGGTATTTTTGTCCATGGGGTCCATTAGACCGACACCCTCTTAACATCTCTCATGGTCTGGCGCTGCAGGTCAAAATAGATGGGGATGCGAATATCACTCTGGCCATCCCGGTTCTTGTCGACGAAAATATAGTAATTAGGCATAGTATCGTACTTCTTGAGCTCGGGATTCTCTTCCTGCTCCTCTTTACTGAAAGGACTTAGCTTCAGCATCAGGTCACATTCATTTTTCATTCGTTTGGCACCCTGCAAAGTGCCATCCGGATTGAGCTGTACCAGGCACATGACTGCGATTTGTAGGTTCTGTGCCAGCATTTTTTGGGTCTTGACGATTTGTTCCAAAACCTGCCATTCCTGCAGGCGCGGATCTTGTTTGTCCATGCGGCCGATGTAGTCTATTATCATCATGTCGACGTTTTTTTGAGCCTTGAATTTACGGGCAATGGAGATAGTCTTTTCGGGGGTCAGGTTGGGGCAGGGATAGGAATAGAACCCGCTTTGCATCAGGTCGGCATACCCCTTCAAAATCTGTGACAATTCCGACTCGTTGATCTCGCCGCTGCGCACCCGCTCATGCTCTATCCCCGATAAAATCGAACCCCACCGTAAGGCTATCTGCTGCCGGCTCATCTCGGTGTTCAGGTAGAGTACATTATATTTGCTCTTAACCGATACGGTGTGAGCAGTGTGGAGGGCGAATGAGGTCTTGCCGTGGCCGGTCTGGGCGCCCAAAATGATCAGGTCACCCGGTTTGTATCCCAGGGTTATCTTATTTAGATTGTAAAAACCAGTCGGTAAGCCATCCAGGGGGATGACCCCTTTGTGTTTCTCCTTGATCTCCTTATAGCGCATAAAACGGCGTTCAACTTCGTCGTATCCCAGCCGGGCCAAATCCTCGGGACTGTCAACTTTGTCGTCAATCTCCAGTGCGGTCAGGTTGGTCAATTCCTCCTCTGCCGACATTAATACCTGCTCTACATCACGCTCGGTCTGTTCCTTCAGTAACTGATAGTTGCGGCGGATGAAACTTTCGAATTTGCGCAGGCGGCTGCAGTCCTTGACCTTTTTAGTCCAGAAGGCGATGTTGCCATCATAAATATAGTGCTCGGCGATGTATCTCAAATCCTCCACATCCCTGGTGCTGGTCATCATGCCCAGGGAATGTGATTCCTTGACCAGCTCAACGTAAGTTGGCCGTACTTCCCTCTCGTAGAGACTGCGGATCAGTTCAAAAACGGTGGTATGCTGGGGTGAATAAAAGTCCTCCGGCTGCAGGGTGTTACAAGCCTCTATGCATGCGTCCTCGGAATGCAGCATCGATGACAGCACCCGCCGTTCGCTCTCCAGGTCTATTAAATGCGGTTGAAGTTCCATTTCCAGCATGCCCATTTTTATTTCCCTCCAGTAAAAATGCCAGGATTAAACCTGGCAATAATTATACCTTATTTCATGTTCATATTTGTCGTTAGTATGGTAACCTTGTTATATTTTAGACCTTGCTTTTCAACTCGGCCAGAATCTCAGGCGGTACATAAAATTCCAGCTCCCCTTTGTTTGGTTTGGCAGTGGCAGCCTTGGCCGCGCCGCTTATAGTCTTACCCAACCGGGTGCGGTTTTTGAATTCACTGACTTCTTTGTCGACATCAGTCAAGGTTCTGATCTCCTTCGACATCCAGTTGTTCAGGACACTGTCTATGTATTCCAGGCTGCCGTTCTTAGTGCGCTGGCACATAAGTTCACCGGCCTTCATGATCATCTGGTGGGAAAAGCCCCAGTCATAGCGCCATTTATTGTAGACTCGGCGGCGGGCTTCAGCACTCATATCCAAACCAGTATATGCTCCGAATTCAGCGGCATCAGGATCAAAATGGGCCCGGGGCACCACCTTGCTCTGGTCGACATATGTCTTGAAATAATCGTCAAGGCCATTCATGCTGTTCACCGCATAATCCTTCAGATCCTTGGCGATCCTGGTTATCTCGCGCGGATTGGTTATCTTACGTTCAAAAGCCAGTTCCAGCATGCCAAACAGGAATTCCGGGGTAAAGCCGAAATCGGTGAGCCATTTCTTCAGCTCCACGCCCATCTTTACGCTCAGCAGATTGCCGGTCTTCTTAGCAATGAAATCTGCCACCCGCCGGTAGTTTATGTCCACCGGCGCCGACAGCACCTCGGAGGCGTTGCTGCGTTCCTCGTACAGCTCCCGTTCTAACTCCTCGATCCTGGCTTTATAGGAGGCCAATTGGTTATCAGAATGAGTCGGGGGCGGACTGAACGGTAATGCCGGGGATATCTGCGGATGATCCCTGACCACCAGCTCCTCCAGCTTAACCATCAATGGTTCCAGCCATACCATCTTTTCGGTAAAGTTTTTATGCGGGCCGTCTTTTATCTCTATCAGGCCTTGTTTGGCTAATTTCTGCAGTTTGCGGGACAGTTTGTTAGTTGTAAGATTGGAACTGCGAAGCAGTATTTGACCTGTTTGAACTCCTGATTGGTATAATGGTTTGGTATTCTCATAGGCATAAAAAATAGCTGATAGTATGCCGATATCTTCCATGTCCAGATCCAATTCTTTCGCATAGAAGAAAACCGCTCCCGGTAAATGGGCATATCCCCAGCGAAACAACTCCAAGGATGCTGTCTTCTGTTGCATTTATATTCCATCTCCCCCACGAAGTATGAGAATTATAGCATCATTAATTTAGGCTAACAAATATCTATTTATATGATTAACTCCAAAATAATGATTAAGAAAATCAAAAAGCGAACTAATCCGCTCATAAGGTTTGCTAACCTGCTTGACGGGATAAGCTTCCCAATATGTCGAAGATTTCCGTTTATCCTTGGCTATTAAAGAAAAATTAAACAAACTAAATTGATTGTACTATACCATATCCGTGATTGCCCAGTTTGGCAGTGTTTAGGGCTCGCTGCCATTACCGCTCCACCTTTTCAATTGCCAACCGTCTGGGCATTTATAGTTACGACTTAATTCTTTTAAAATAGCATGGCACAAGCTATCATATAATTGATAAAATAAAAGACGTCGTTACAAAAAATATGTATAATAGGTACTAATATCTGTTTGACAACCAGTCACAATATATTTTAAGCACCAATTGCACTTCACCTCAGTTCTAACTTGAATAATTAAACAGCACCTTAGAAATCTCGTTCCTAGGCTAATGTTTAAGATTTCGCCACACTTTATACCTACTTATTCGCAGTACACAATCACCCAACTGTAATTTTTCTTTTTACCTGCAGATTCGAGAAACAAGCTCCAGAAGTACGGAAAGCTCAAACGTTCTCTTGTGAACACCCGAAAAGTGTAGAGATATTACGAAGTATTAATCACATCCGCTGAATACTGGGAGTATTCTTGGGATTGTTGTATCACTGACTACCGCTTTAAGAAGGGAGGGCAGGCGAGTACAAGGATGTAGATTAGAGTAATACAAGAGCAAGTCAGAGAGAGTACTATATTAAGGAGTAAGGGGGAATTGATGAATGAGTTTGGCTGATCAATACCGGCAAAAATTGGTTTCCGCAGAACAGGCAGTAAAGGTAATAAAATCCGGGGATTGGGTGGATTACGGGCAATTCTGCGGCCAGGTCAGGGACCTCGATACAGCATTGGCTGCCAGAAAAGACGAACTTAAGGATGTTAAAATCTGGTCATGTGTTAATCCCTACCCAACTGCAGTAAATACTGTAGATCCAACCGGTGAATCATTCGTTTGGAACAGCTGGCATTTTTCCGGCGGAGACCGTAAAATAATCAAGACTGGCAAGCCCGTATACTACTCTTCAATTAAATACTCGGAGTTACCGCGCTATGTCCGCGAGCGCATTGAACCGATCGACGTAGCCATGCTGCAGGTTTGCCCCATGGATAACCATGGCTATTTCAATTTTGGCCCCCAGAGCAGTCATTCCCGCGCGGTTTGTGATAGAGCCAAGGTCATAATCGTTGAAGTCAATGACAAGCAGCCCAAATGTCTCGGAGGCTACGAAGAGGCGGTGCACATTTCCGAGGTAACCTATATAGTAGAAGGGGGCAACTATCCGCTGACCCAGTTGGGCGCGCCGCCGATAACCGAGATAGATAAAAAAGTGGCCGATTTGATCCTGGAAGAAATCACCGATGGATCCTGTATTCAGCTGGGTATAGGCGGTATGCCCAACGCCATAGGCATGGGCATTGCCGAATCAGATCTCAAAGACCTGAGCTGTCACACTGAAATGCTGGTCGACGCTTATGTGCATATGGCCAATGCGGGTAAAATGACCGGAAAATACAAAGCTATCGATCCCGGCAAAATGGTTTATACCTTTGCCCTGGGCACCCAGATCCTGTATGACTTCGTAAATGATAATCCCAAATGCGCCATGTACCCGGTTAACTATACCAATGAGCCCTATATAGCTTCGCGCAACGACA
This sequence comes from uncultured Syntrophomonas sp., assembly GCA_964584415.1. GTDB lineage: Bacteria > Bacillota > Syntrophomonadia > Syntrophomonadales > Syntrophomonadaceae > PHAA01. Next base: position 5,259 of record CAZOZX010000044.1, on the reverse strand, counting down.
AATTGATTACCATCAACAATGCCATCGAGGTCGACTTGTATGGGCAGTGCTGTTCCGAGTCGGATGGACCCCGCCATATAAGCGGTACCGGCGGGCAGCTCGATTTCGTCATCGCCGGCTGGCTATCCAAAGGCGGCAAATCATTTGTGGCTCTGCCAGCCGCCAATGTAGGTGCTGACGGTAAAATTAAGTCCAGAATCGTTCCTACCCTGCCTCCCGGCGGCATAGTCACCGACCCCAGATCGGTAGCTGACGTAATCGTTACCGAGTATGGCAAATATGCCATGAAGGGTATGACCGTCTGGCAGCGGGCTGAGGGCTTGATCAACATCGCCCATCCTGATACACAGGATGAGCTGGTCAAGGCTGCCGAAGCCCTGGGCATCTGGAAAAAAACCAATAAAAAATAACGAGAATAATATTTTCGAAACATAGGCAAAGCCGCCCAGAATTGGGCGGCTTTGTTTTGAGCAAGACTAGTGTGTAGACTGCCACATGAGCCTACTCTCTATTCCTTTGGAGCGAATAAGAAAGGCTTAGAGCAAGGCAATCGGAAGAGCTATGATTGAGCCGGAAAGGAACGGGGACACACCACTTCGTGGAATGTCCAGTAACTAAAGCCATAATGATCGGGTAATCGCTCCGGTTAGAGCGAGCAAAAAAGGTTTAGAGCAAGGCAATCGGAAGAGCTATGATTGAGGCGTACACGAGGTACGCCGATTGAATAGCTCTTCCGAATCAACGCTGCTATAGACCTTTTTTGCCGCTATAGCTATAAATTGCCGGCGATCTTGTCTAGTGACTCAATCAGTTCATCATAGAGAGCCCGATCGTATTTCTCCTGGAACAGCGAGTTTAGCTTGGACCTCAAATCCAGGTATTTGCGTTCGGCGATCAGGGCCTTATTGACCGGCATTGCTCTATGCTCAGGCAGTTCGTGCACCTGGACCATCTGCCCGCCCACCAGTACTCCTTCTGGTTTCAACTCATAAGTATCCAACCAGCCAGGAATCAGCACCGGTATGCCAATCTCATTTTGAATCAGGTCAGCCAGTATGGGCTGCACCTTCTCCTCCCCATGGACCAGGAAGACGGTTTTGGGTTTCTGTTTGAAATTCTTTAACCAGCTCATCAATCCGATCTGATCAGCGTGAGCTGAATAGGCTTCAATGCTTTTTATCTCCGCCTTGACCACCAGCTGGTCGCCGTGGATGGTGACCATCTTCTCCCCTTCCAATATCCTGCGTCCCAGCGTACCTACCGCCTGGTAACCCACGAACAGGATCGTACTCTCGGGCCTCCACAGGTTGTATTTGAGATGATACTTGATCCGCCCCGCATCGCACATACCGCTGGCGGAGATGATGATGGTATTGCCGATACGGTTATTCAGCTCGACCGAATCCTCACGGGTGCGGGAATACTTAAGATTAGGCAGCTGCAGGGGATGGTGCCCGGAACTTATCATCTTCATGGTTTCCTGGTCAAAATAATCGATGCTCTTTTGGAAGATTTCCGTGGCGGCAATGGCCAGGGGACTGTCGATATAGATATCGATAGTCGGATCCAGTTCCCCGCGGCTTTGTAATATACTGAAGTCGTAGAGCAGGTCCTGGGTACGCTCCACCGCAAATGAAGGTATAATCAGGTTGCCGCCCCGCTTCATGGTATCATCTATCACCTTTTTGAGCTGTTCCACCCGGGTGGCGGTGCCTTTATGATAACGGTCGCCATAGGTCGATTCCAGCAAAACATAATCAGCATTTTCGATGACCGTGGGGTCCTTAATGATAGGCTGGCCGCCCTGGCCCAGGTCGCCGCTGAATACCACTTTTTCCTTGCGGTCGTTTTCTTCCGCCCATAATTCAACAATACTGGAACCCAGTATATGCCCGGCATCGCGAAGCCGCATTTCCACTCCCGGCGCTAATCTGACTATCTCGTCATAATTTACCGGGTGAAGCTGGGGCAGGCATTCTAGGGCCTCTTCGGCGGTATAAATCGGCTCCAGCAATGTCTTGCCGGCACGGCTCAATTTGCGGTTTTTCATCTCAACTTCAGATTCCTGGATATGGCCGGCATCCGGGAACATGATGGTGCAGAGCTCGGCTGTGGCAGGACTGGTGTAGATAGGCCCTTTGAAGCCCCATTTGCATAGTTTGGGGATCAAACCGGAATGATCGATATGAGCATGAGTAAGAATCAGAAATTGCAGAGATCCGGGCTCGACCGGGAAATCACCGTAGTTCTTTTCCTTGAGTTGCTTGGTACCCTGAAACATGCCGCAGTCCACGGCAAACCGGGTCGCTCCGACTTCAAGCACAAAAAAAGAACCGGTAACGGTCTTGGCAGCCCCCAGAAACTTGATAATCATAAAAGCAGCCTCCATTACTACGAAGATTGCCTCTATTATACTGCAAAGAACTACACTGCGAAGATTTTTCTGGCTTCTTTCTTCTGAGCGTATTTGAAAAAACCCTCGTAAAATTCATTGATCTCCATACGTATAATCAGCCGGTTGCCGCTGCGGCAGGCGCGATTGATATTGTCAAAACTGTTGCGGCCAAAATCCCGGACTATTTCATAACTATCCAGGCCGATAATCAACTCGCTGTATTTGATGTGAATCTTCTCGAAGATGCCGAAATAGAGTTCCTGCATCTGTTTGACTCTTTTTTCAACCTGGGTGATCAGGAATTCCTCCCGTTCCACTAATTGCAGGGTGCTCTGGAGCAGGCTGTGCATCAACTGGTTGTGGAAAATAGAAATCATAAGTTCCTTCTTATATTGCTTGGTCAGCAGGTACTGAATATAGTCCTTGAATTCCTTGCGGTAGTTCGGGGTAAGATTGCTGACCGCATTCAGGAGTTCGATGTCACTGGCGTCAATATCCCCATACATGGCGAAACCTCCTATACCTTATAGTATAAGAGGTTCAACCCGGCATTTATAATTCCTCTAGTAAAATATCGTATTATTCTGGCCTTTTTCCAACCCTTTCGATAGGATTTAAGAATCATTAGACTTGGTCAAACTAATATTATAGGTTTTTTTGTCGATTTATTAGAGTTGCCATTCTTTCCAGGGCTATTTCAATATTACTTATGCTGGCTGCATAACAGCAGCGAATGAATCCTTCCCCGCAATTACCGAAGGCGTTGCCGGGCACCACAGCCACCTGTTCCTCGAAAAGGAGTTTTTCACAGAACGCTTCACTGCTGAGACCGGTGGCGCGGATCGATGGGAAACAATAGAATGCTCCCCGCGGTTCAAAACAATCCAGACCGATCTGGTTAAGTCCATTGACGATCAGTTTGCGGCGGTAGTTGTAATCCTCGACCATCTTGCGCATCTGCTCTTCCCCGTTGCGCAAAGCCTCTATGGCTGCCATCTGTCCCATGATCGGCGCGCACATGATGGTATACTGGTGGATCTTGGTCATGGCCTGAATAATATCGGGATGACCGCAGGCATATCCGATTCTCCAGCCAGTCATGGCAAACGCTTTGGAGAGACCATCCAGGACCAGGGTCCGGTCTTTCATGCCCGGCAGGGCGGCAATGGATACGTGTTTACCGTTGTAAGTCAGCTCTGAGTATATCTCGTCGCTGATAACAATCAGATCATTTTTAACTATGATATCCACCAGGGCCTCAAGATCCTGCCTGGTCATGATCCCCCCAGTAGGGTTGTTGGGATAAGCCAGGATCAAAACCTTGCTGCGCGGGGTTATCTTGGATGCCAGGACATCGGGACGCAGGCGATATTCATCTTCGGCGTAGGTCTCCACTGCCACCGCTTTGCCATAGGCCAGTTCGGTACCGGGTGCATACGATACAAAGCACGGTTCAGGGATCAGCACCTCGTCACCGGGTTCCAGCAAAGCCCGTAAAGCAATATCAGTGCCCTCGCTGACCCCGACGGTTATCAGCACCCCATTCGCGGGATCATAATCCACCCCGATCTTTCGGCTCTCATACTTGACGATCTCTTCGCGCAGTTCCGGCAGTCCGGAGTTGGAGGTATACATGGTGTATCCCTTCTCCAGCGAATACCAGCAAGCCTCACGGATGTGCCAGGGGGTTACAAAATCCGGTTCACCCACCCCCAGGGATATTACCCCCTCGGATTGGGACACCAGGTCAAAGAACTTTCTGATGCCCGAAGGAGGCAGATCTCGCACCATATTGGAAATATAGGACTCCATCCCGCTCATCAGCTAACCACCAGCCTTTTGTCTTCTTGAGACTCCTCATAGATAAAGTGGTCCTGCTTATAACGCTTGAGCACGAAATGAGTGACAGTACTTTGGACATTTTCCAGGGTAGACAGCTTCTGGGTTACAAAACGGGCTACATCCTTCATGGTTCTGCCTTCCACCACCACCGATAGGTCATAGGTCCCGCTCATCAGGTAGACACACCTGACCTCCGGATAATGCTGGATCCTTTCCGCTATGGCGTTAAAGCCTTTGTCCCTTTCCGGGGTAACCTTGACGTCGATCATGGCTGACACGCCATCAACACCGACATTTTCCCAATTTATAATGGTCCCGTAGCCGATGATGGTTTTATCTTTTTCCATCTCGGCAATAGCCTTGGCGATTGCCGCCTCCTCCACCTCCAGCATATTAGCCAGGGTTTTGGTGCTGATACGGGCATCGTACTCCATTAATTCCAGAATTCTGATCTTCAGGTCCATAAACTTCAGCCTCCTTCCTCCATTTTTGATTTAGAAACAAAAAAACTCTCATCCCTAAAAGGGACGAGAGTATGCTTCCCGCGGTACCACCCTACTTGGCCAATGGCCCAGCTCTAACCGGTAACGGCGGCGAACCGGCTGGCTTGGTGCATTTGCCTTAAAACCAGCACTCCCAGGTGGCATTCATTACTACCCTGCTGCCGTTTCTCACCAATCCCGGCTCTCTGCGAAACAGGCCAATAATTACTATCCTGATCATAACTTTGCGATTTGATATTTCCGGTATACTATCACTATTACAATATTCCGTCAAGCAGAAATGTTTCCCTTAAATCCTGCTTCGACTCAAAAACGGCCGCTTTTGATTATCGAATAGGCCAGGAACAATCCCAGTATAAATGCCCCGACAAAACCCAATTCAACCACCGGGACCCGCGACAGCAGAAAACTGTTCATTTTTTCGGCTATCAAAGCGGTGCCGATCAGCAGGCTGGCCAAAATGATAGCCAGGGATAAACGGTTGGACATGATATCGAACTTGGCAGTCACTCTTTCCAT
>CAZOZX010000043.1:0-16491 GCA_964584415.1 uncultured Syntrophomonas sp. | reverse complement strand
TTGATCCCATGGCGCAGGGGGTTTTACCGGTGGCAGTCGGTTATGCCACCCGATTGATTGAATACATAGAAGACACCGATAAAGTTTATTCGGCGACCATGACTCTGGGTGGAATATCCGATACCCAGGATGCATGGGGAAACATAGAGTACAATGATTCCATTGACTTCAATGAAGCCCAATTGCCGCTGGTGCTGGAGAAATACACCGGCACCATCTACCAGGTCCCGCCTATGTATTCTGCCGTTCATCATCACGGGGAGAGATTGTATCAATTAGCCCGGCAGGGTATAACCGTGGAAAGAGAAGCCCGGGAAATACACATTGAGTACATCAAATTAACCGGTGTTGGCAGGAATAGTGACGGAAGGCCGGAGATAAGCATCGAAGTGCGCTGCTCCAAGGGATCATATATCAGAACCTTATGTCATGATATGGGGCATGACCTGGGTACTGACGCATATTTATCATCATTGATCCGTATCCAAGCGGGAGTATTTAAAATAGAGCAGGCATTGACTCTCGAGGGATTGGAGCAGCGCCTGGATAAGCTTGAAGCCGCTCTGTTGGCTCCGGACTACCCGCTGGGAGATATGCCAGCGGTTATGGTCGAAGAGGAAAAGCTGGATAAAATAAAACATGGCAACCTGATTGATGTTGCAGAAGAAATTCCGCAGGGTATAATCAGGATTTATGGAACTGATCATAGTCTGGCTGCAATAGGCAGATGTTCCCCTCAAATTGGCGGGAAACAGCTACAGCCGATCAAGGTCCTAGCCTAAATCCTAAATAATTGAACAAATATCTTACTATCAATATTGGGAGAAGCAAAAGATGGATGTAATCAGAGGTATCGAAGACTTTAACAGCAACAACCGACCAGTATGCTTAGCCCTGGGTAATTTTGATGGTGTTCATAAAGGACATCAGCTGCTCATCAAGACGGCAGTAGAAAAAGCCAGGGGTATGGGAGGGCAATCAGTAGCTTTTATATTTGATCCCCACCCAATACAGGTATTGGCACCGGATAAGGCTCCCCGTTTGCTGATTACACCTGATCAAAAGGCGGAGCTGTTAGAGAAGATCGGTCTGGATACCCTCATTTATGCTCCTTTTACTCGTGAAATCGCAGCCTGGTCGCCCATGGATTTTGTTAACATGATTTTGGTCAATGAACTGCATGTCAGGGAGGTATTTGTGGGATTTAACTATACTTTCGGACATCGAGGGGCAGGAACGCCGGAATTGTTGGAGCAAATGGGCGAACAATTGGGGTTTGCGGTTCATATCATCGCACCGGTTGAATATGACGGGGAACCCATATCTAGTAGTCTGATCCGCAAAGCTCTGGCGGATGGAGATGTAGAAACAGCCTATAATTTGCTGGGATACCACCCTATCATTGAAGGAGCTGTAGTGGAAGGTGAACATCGCGGAGCAACGATTGGTTTTCCAACCGCTAATATTGGCATAAATCCTCTTTATCACCTGCCAGCCAAAGGTGTTTATGCGGCATTGGCAGAGGTTAACCACAAGGTATTCCAATGCGTTGTCAACATCGGCAATAAGCCAACCTTTCATTCCCAATTTCCCCTGGCTATCGAAGCTCATTTGATTAATTTCAGCGGAGATCTATATGGACAAACCATTCGTTTAAGTATGTTGGCCAAAATTAGGGATGAACAAAGATTCGCTTCAATTGAAGAGCTGGTCGCACAAATTAGCCGGGATCGGGATAAGTCACTGGAAATATCCCAACCCTATTTTGTCGGAAAGTAATTTCTGAAAGACCTGCTAATACCAATATAACGGTACCAAAGTTTACTTTTATTAGCCACTATGTTAGAATTACTCTGTTGTTGACACAGAAAAATGGTCATAATAATTAGCAGAGCGGCAGGTTCCTGAACCTGAATCAAATAAAATAATGAAACCTAGGCAACCATCGGCTAGGGTTGACGATTTCACCGGCGTCAGTCTTGGTCAATGGCGTTTATGAGTAAGGAGGTGAAAGTATGGCTCTGTCAACAGAGAAGAAACAGGAGATTATCAAGGCCTACCAGGTACACGAAAACGACACTGGTTCACCAGAAGTTCAAATCGCTATTCTGACAGATAGAATAAACTATCTTAATGAACACCTGAAAGCCAACAAGAAAGACCACCACTCCAGAAGAGGCCTGTTGAAGATGGTCGGGCAAAGGCGTTCCCTGCTTGATTATTTGAAGAAAAACGATTTCGATCGCTATCGTAACATAGTTACCCGTTTGGGTCTACGCAGGTAAAGAGCGGAATGCCGCTCTTTAACTTTTATGTTCCTTAAGAAAGGAGGAAACTACCATCGTTCATAAATATCAAACCGAGGTTGCCGGTCGTCCGCTTATTATTGAAGTAGGACAGGTAGCCAAACAAGCAAACGGTGCGGCGCTGGTCAGATACGGTGATACGGTTGTCCTGGTTACTGCAACCGCCGCTACCCCTAGGGAAGGTTTAGACTTCTTCCCTCTAACGGTTGAATATGAAGAAAAGCAATATGCCGTAGGCAAGATTCCTGGCGGATTTATCAAGCGTGAAGGCCGGGCTACCGAGAATGCCACTCTTTCAGCTCGCCAGATCGATCGCCCGATTCGCCCGCTGTTTCCCAAGACCTATAAGAATGACCTGCAGATAGTGGCCACCATTATGTCAGTGGAGAAAGATAATTCACCTGATATAACCTCAATTATTGGAGCATCGGTTGCGCTGGGCGTATCCGACATTCCCTTTGGAGGTCCGGTTGCTGCGGTTATTGTAGGCCTGATTGACGACAAGTTGATCATTAATCCCACGGTTGAGCAGCATCATGAAAGTGATTTACACCTGGTTGTTGCGGGCACCCGCGACGCTATCATGATGGTAGAGGGCCATGCCAATGAAGTTCCCGAAGAAACCATGCTGGAAGCCATATTCTTCGGACATGAAGAAATCAAAAAAATAGTTGCCTTCCTGGATCCAATCGTGAATGAATTAGGAAAAACCAAGGTTGAGGTAATTGCCCCTCCGGTTAACGAAGAACTGGATAAAAACGTTCGCGAATATTCTGCCCCCAGCCTGGAAGCTGCGGTTAAGAATCCGGATAAAAAATCACGCGAAGCTGATATGGATAAAGCACGGGCTGCTATCCTGGGGCATTTTGCTGAGATTTATCCGGATGAAGCTAAGCAAATTGCCGCGGTGGTGGACAAGCTGATGAAGGAAATCGTCCGCAAGATGATCCTGGAAGATGGCGATCGGGTGGATGGCAGAAAACTCGATGAAATCAGACAGGTAAGCTGTGAAGTAGGATTTTTACCTCGCCCGCACGGCTCCGCCTTGTTTACACGCGGGCAGACCCAGGTATTATCAGTGGCGACCTTGGGGCCTATCCGCGAGAATCAGATCCTGGACGGGCTTGGAATCGAGGAAACCAAGCGCTATATACACCACTACAACTTTCCCCCATACAGTGTGGGCGAAACCAAACCCATGCGCGGTCCCAGCCGCAGAGATATTGGCCATGGGGCTTTAGCCGAACGAGCTTTATTGGCAGTGATTCCCTCAAGCGAAGATTTCCCTTACACCATCAGGGTAGTCTCCGAGGTCTTAGAATCCAATGGTTCCAGCTCAATGGGCAGCGTATGCGGCAGCTCTCTTTCTTTAATGCATGCCGGGGTTCCCATCAAAGCCCCTGTATCAGGTATAGCCATGGGTCTGGTTAAGGGCGAAGACAAATTTGCTATCCTAAGTGATATCCAGGGAATTGAAGATGCTTTGGGTGATATGGATTTCAAATTAGCAGGAACCGAACAAGGTGTTACAGCCCTGCAGATGGACATCAAGATCACTGGAGTCAGCCGGGAAATAGTCCAGGATGCGCTCAAAAAAGCCCGAGAGGGAAGAATGCATATTATGAATATCATGCTGCAGGCCATTGCTAAACCCAATACTGAACTCTCGCCTTATGCGCCGCAGATGATTCGTATGCAGATTGACCCCGACAAGATCAGAGAGGTTATTGGACCGGGCGGCAAGACCATTCATAAGATCGTCGCCGAAAGCGGCTGCAAGATCGATATCGAAGATGACGGCAGTCTCTTCATAATCGCTACCGATGATGAAGGTGCTAAGAAAGCCCGCTTCCTGATCGAATCCATCCTGGCCGAAGTCGAAGTAGGTAAAATCTATAAGGGAACCGTGAAGAGAATTATGGATTTCGGAGCCTTTGTAGAGATCATACCGGGAGTTTTAGGTACCAGCGGCAAAGAAGGATTGGTGCATATTTCCCAACTGGATGAAACCAGGGTAAACAAAGTAGAGGATGTCGTTAAGATAGGAGATCAGATCGACGTCAAGGTTACCGAGATAGACCGCCAGGGGCGTGTCAATCTATCCCGCAAAGCCGTCTTGAAACAGGCTAAGTCAGCCGCCAGCCAAGACTAAATTGGGTTTATTGCTAATATCGGTATAACTGCTGATATTAGCAAATAAAACTGAATAGTAGTGCTCACTGCCGAATATTATTTAATGATTAAGATAAGAGGCGGTGGGTATTATTTTTTAAAGAGAGGGTTGCATGTTTTACTAGTAAACAGCCGAACCCTTTTTCTTATGACCTTTTTTATCAGTTTGACGTTGATATCCAGCTGGCTTGATCACCTGGAAAGAGATGTAGTGGGCGTCAAAGAGGGAGTCAAGTTAGAGGGTATCGAGGTGGAGAGACTCTTGCCCAGGGAGATCCAGGAGGTTGTGGGGGAGATTGCCCGGCAACATCAGAAACTCCCTGTAGAACCCAGACTGGAGAAAGAGTCTGGCATTGTTACCGGGGAAGAGATGGGGTATACCGTGGATATTGATGCTACTGTGGCCAAAATCCGCTCGGCTCCGGAGGGGGAAGACATTCGGCTGGTAAAAGTTCTCTTGTCTCCTCAACATAAAGGCGCTGATATAGTCAAGGCTTCGAAAATTATCGGCACTTATTCAACCTGGTTTCATGGCAGCCCAGCTCGCTATCAAAACATCTCCACCGCTCTAAAATGTATTAACAACACTTTGCTTTGGCCGGGTGAGGTATTTTCCTTCAATGAGACAACTGGACCGCGCACTCCCGAACGGGGTTATCTGCCGGCACCGATAATATTGAACGGGGATTTTGATGTCGGGTATGGCGGTGGAGTCTGCCAGGTATCAAGCACTGTCTATAATGCAGCTTTGGCCGCTGATTTGACGATTTTAGAACGCCACGGTCATACCAAACCGGTCCATTATGTGCCTGAGGGACATGATGCCACGGTAGATTACGGTTGGCTGGACTTGAAAATTCAGAATAACCGCCATAGCCCGGTAATTGTCAAAACCTCGTTTTACAATAACCGTGCTTATGTTGAGTTGAGAGGAGCGGAATGATAGGCGTGAAGATTTTCTTTCTATCCAAAAGACTATTGATAACCGGAGGCATTGTTGCGGGCCTGGTCATTTTGACGCTGGTGCTGCTCTATGCCATGCAGAAACCCAGTCAAAGCGTTACAGCCGGGGGCAGCGATCCCATCTTCCAGGGCAATACCGGTACCAAGATAGTGGCCATTACCGTAAATGTAGACTGGGGTGAGGAATACATTCCGGCCATGCTAACCGAATTCGAAAAAAGCAAAGCCAAGGTTACTTTTTTTGTAACGGGTAGATGGGCTGAAAAAAATCCGGAAATGCTAAAACAGATGGCTCAGGCAGGTCACAGTATCCAGAACCATGGTTATCGTCACGTTCATTTCAATGCTTTAGGTTCTGCTGAGGTTGGAACTGAGATAAAAAAAGCCGAAGATATTATCTTCAATATCACCGGGCAGAGATCAACCTTCTTTGCATCACCATACGGTGAGTATAATTCGCGCCTGGTAAAGGCAGTCAATGATATAGGCTATCAGTATATCATGTGGAGTGTTGATACTATTGACTGGCAGAAACCCGAACCAGATACCATTGTCAACCGGGTCATGAAAAAGATACACAATGATGCAATCATACTTATGCACCCTACTGAACCCACGGTAAAAGCCTTACCCGCCATGTTAACTCAACTTCAAGCCCAAAATTATCAGATGGTAACTATTGATCAAGTTGTCGCCGGTAAAGCCAATGCCAGCAGCCCGACCAATTAGACTGCTAATTTCCTTGCTAGGCTTGATTGTAACCGCAATCCTGTCTAACGGGGCATGTCCATCCCCGGCATTGGCGGCCCCCCGTGTGAACTCCCAATACTACTGCCTAGTGGATGCGGAGAGCGGACAATATATTTATGGCCAAAATGCCAATGTGGAAAGGCCCATAGCCAGCACCACCAAGATAATGACCGCTATTTTGGCAGTCGATTACGCCGACCTGGATGAATCAGCCACGGTTACGCCTAACGCCGACCGGACCCCGGAATACACCATTGGGTTAAATGCGGGGCAGCACCTGGTGGTAGGAGAATTGCTGAAAGTTGCATTGATTCGTTCCGCTAACGATGCCGCGGTGGTACTGGCTGAGCACGTAGCAGGAAATGAGCAATTTTTTGCCTTTTTGATGTCGAAAAAAGCGTTTCTGTTAGGAGCTGCCAATACCCGTTTCCAGAATGCATCCGGTTTGCCAGCCAAGAATCATTATAGTACCGCCTATGATTTGGCTCAGATCAGCCGCTATGCTGTTTCCAAACCATATATCAAACAAATGGTGGGGACGGTGCAGACAACATTTAAACACCCGGCTTATCAACAACCCTTGACCATTCGGAACACCAATGCCGGATTATTGATGGGATTTCCGGGTGCTGATGGGGTAAAAACGGGTACCACCGATGATGCCGGCAAGTGCCTGGTTGCATCTGCGACCCGGCAGGGACGGGGATTGATTGCAGTAACCTTAAAGTCGGGCGATCGCCAGGGTGATTGTATGAGGTTGATGGATTATGGTTTTCGCAGCACCTCCTTCCAAAAGATTCTGGATCATAACCAATCATTTAAGACTCTGCCGGTAAAAAACAGCCAAGATGCTGGGGTTGAGATTATGACTGCCGAAGATATTGAGCTGTGGTTGGGCGATCAAAGTGATGTCATTGAAAAAATTGTACGGTTAAACTATAATCTTGATGCACCGATAAAAAACGGTGAAATCCTGGGGGAAATTGATATCTATATAAACGGTCGCTATTTCCGAAGCACCGCACTGGTTAGTCAGGGTGAGATCAAAAAGCAGTCTTGGTTAGGGAAGAGACTAATTGATCATTGGATAGAGAGCCTCAAGTACAGGGAAAATAAAACCGAAACCTACTAGATTTGGAGGAAATATTAGTGATAGAAAATTGGAAGCTGGGCAATGGGGCCAATTTGGTGGTCGAAGCCATTCCTTATGTAAAATCGGCGGCGGTAGGTGTATATATTAAGGTTGGATCACGATACGAATCCTCCGGTCTGGCAGGCGCCAGCCATTTTATTGAGCACATGCTGTTCAAGGGCACCCCGACCAGAACCGCCCGCGATATAGCGGAAAGCATGGAGAGCATGGGCGGACAATTGAATGCCTACACTTCGAAGGAGCATACTTGTTTCTATGCCCGCACCCTGGATGAAGACATTTTTACGGCCATGGATATTGTTTTTGACATGGTATTTAACTCCCTGCTGGCTGAAAAAGATTTGGATGTCGAGCGCCAGGTAATTATCGAAGAGATTAATATGTATGAAGATACCCCGGATGAATTGATTCATGATGTATTCGCCCGCAAGTTCTGGGAGGGGCACCCGGTAGGCAATTCTATCCTGGGTACTTCGGCTTCGATCGCGGCTATGGATAGGGATGAGCTGTTCCAATATTATCAAACCCATTATGTACCAGCCAATATGATTATCTCCATTGCCGGAAATATAGATATTCCTAAGATTAAAGATTACGTGGAAAAATGTTTGGATCATTTCGGGGGAATTACCCCGGTTTTACCGACCCAAATACCACGTTTTAACAAACCTTTTATCCAATTGGTGCCCAAGGATGTCGAGCAGCTGCAAATATGCCTTGGGGTTCCCGGTATAAATTATCACGATGATAACCGCTATACCCAGAATGTGATGAACAGTATATTAGGTGGGGGCATGAGTTCACGCCTGTTTCAAAAGCTGCGCGAAGAATTGGGACTGGCATACTCGGTTTATTCATACCCTGCTAATTACTCCGACACTGGTATGTTCAGTATTTATATCGGCACCAGTCCCGCCAATATAGATCAGTTCTGCATTAATCTCCATGATCAGATCGAACAGTTTGTTCAAAATGGAGTAAGCGAAGTGGAGGTAAGCCGGACCCAAAAATTGATGAAATCCAGTGTATCTCTTGGTTTAGAGAGTGTTATGAACCGTATGACCCGCATAGGCAAAGCTATCATGATGTACGGGACCATAATGAGCCCCGAAGCAATTATAGAGAAGATTTACCAGGTAACACCACAGATGGTTCAGGAAATGGCTAGGAATGTTTTTGCCGGGCAGCACTTCTCGGTAGCTGCGATAGGCAGCGATTCTGCTTTACCCAGGGTCGAGAGGGAATTGTCCAAATGGTGGGGGAACGAATGATGAGGGTATTAATCAAACGCCTCCATTCTTATGATTTGCCTCTGCCTCGCTTCATGACCGGCGGAGCAGCCGGGATGGATATTTACGCCGCCAACCAGGAACCTATGGCAATTGGAATCGGGCAGCGAGTCTTGGTGCCGACCGGGATTGCTGTCGCTCTACCGGAAAACTGTGAGGCCCAAATCAGGCCGCGCAGTGGATTAGCATTAAAACACGGGATAACCCTTTTGAATACCCCTGGCACCATCGATTCCGATTACCGCGGGGAAATCCAGCTAATTGTTATAAATCTGGGGGACAAAGAGTATATATTGAACAGGGGAGAAAGGATCGCCCAAATGGTTTTTGCCCAGGTACTGAAACCGGAGATCGCAGAGGTGGACGAACTGGAGGGCACTGGCCGTGGCGCGGGTGGTTTCGGACACACCGGAGTTTAGGGGGTGGAGAGTTGCGGCTCAACGAACTGGTCGGCAAAGAAATGGTTAACATCTATGATGGCATGAGAATGGGAACAGTGGGCGAATCAGATTTACTACTCGACCACGAAACCGGGCAAATCGTATCAATCATACTGCCCAACCGCGGCAACATGCTGAATTTTTGGACCGACCGCCAGAAGCTGGTTATACCATGGGAGGCAGTCAAAAAAATCGGCCGGGAAGTCATTGTGGTGGAATTGGATAATACCCACATGCGACTGAAAAATAATTCTATATAAATACCGACTCATAGTTATATTTTTATATTTTGCTGAGAACCGTCTTGATCACGGTACAGGGCCGCCGATTGAGGCGGTTTTGCTTATGGTGATTTTAGACTGAAATGTTGGGCTGAATTAGTAGGCTTCCGCTAGGTCTTCTATTGCACATTGAGCTGCAATGATATATTATAGTTTAAATTTTACAAGGAGGCCAAAGAAATGACAGAAAGGTTCAGCAAAGAAGGGCTTACCTTCGATGATGTTCTTCTTATACCGGGGCATTCTGTGACTATGCCTCAAGATGTTGATGTTTCTACCCAGTTGACTAAAAAAGTGCGACTGGAAACCCCATTAATGAGCGCTGGCATGGATACCGTCACCGAAGCTCGTATGGCTATTGCCATGGCCCGGGAAGGCGGTATCGGCATTATTCATAAAAACATGACGATTGAGGACCAGGCGCGGATGGTCGACCGGGTCAAACGTTCCGAGCATGGAGTAATCTCAGATCCCTTCTTTTTATCTCCCGAACACAGGGTAACCGATGCTTTAAGGATAATGGAGCACTATCACATTTCTGGTGTACCGATAACCGAAGGCAAGAAGCTGGTTGGCATTCTGACCAACCGGGATCTTCGCTTCGAAACTGATTTCGACCAGCCGATAAAAAATATCATGACCAGTGAGAAGCTGGTTACCGCTCCGGTAGGCACCACCATGGAACAGGCCATGCAATTGCTGCGCAAATACAAGATTGAGAAACTTCCCCTGGTTGACGACGATTTTAACCTGATGGGCCTTATAACCATCAAGGATATAGAAAAAACCCAGAAATATCCGCGAGCCGCCAAGGATAAGCGCGGTAGGTTGATTGTGGGTGCTGCCGTCAGCACTTCCTGGAATACCCTTGAAAGAGTTGCTGCTTTGAGAGATGCCGGGGTTGACGTTTTAGTGGTGGATACGGCCCATGGGCATTCCCAAGGCGTAATCCAAATGGTTCAAACCATAAAGGAACGCTTCCCGGATGTGGAATTGATCGCAGGTAATGTTGCTACTGGAGAAGCAACTGAAGCATTGATCAAGGCCGGAGCTGATGCGGTTAAGGTTGGCATCGGGCCGGGCTCCATATGTACTACCCGGGTTATAGCCGGAATTGGTGTGCCGCAAATAACTGCAGTAATGGATTGTGCGGAAGTGGCCCGCAAATATGATATACCGATAATAGCCGATGGCGGTATTAAATACTCAGGGGATATTGTCAAGGCGATTGCGGCCGGGGCTGATGTAGTCATGATGGGCAATCTGCTGGCCGGAACCGAGGAAAGCCCGGGTGAAGAGGTGGTATTGCAAGGACGGCGCTATAAAGTATACCGGGGAATGGGATCAATCGGGGCCATGGAAGAAGGCAGCTGTGACCGTTACTTCCAGGAAGGCGCCCAAAAGCTGGTCCCCGAAGGAATAGAGGGACGCATTCCCTTCAAAGGATCCGCTTCGGAAACCATCTTCCAGTTGGTAGGAGGACTTAGAGCGGGAATGGGATATTGCGGGGTCATAAACGTTGAAGAGCTCAAGACCAAAACCAAGTTTATCCGCATATCAAACGCAGGGCTGGCTGAAAGCCATCCCCATGATGTATTTATTACCAAAGAGGCTCCCAATTATCAGGCTCTATAATGATGACAACCTATTTGGTGCGTATTGCTCTGGCCGGTTTAGTCGGTTTTTTGATGGGCTTAATAAGTAACAGGCAAGATAGAACCCGGGCTAGCCGGGTTTTTGCCATCATATGCATGAGTTCTGCTTTGTTGGTTATAGTATCGTTGGGAATAAATGAGCAAATACCCTGGATGGGTGACCCGGGCCGAATTGCAGCCCAGGTTACTTCGGCAATAGGTTTTCTCTTAACCGGGATTATATGGGTCACTTCGGAAAAGCAGGTGGCGGGAGTTAACACTGCTGCCGCTCTGTTATTAGCGGCGATAGTAGGTATGTTGATAGGAGCAGGAATAGAGAATGCCAGTGTTTTTGGAACATTATTTTTTGTTCTTATTTATTGGCTGTCAAATTTAATTAGAATCCGCAAAACCAAGAAAAATGAGGCCGGGGACAAAACTCCCCCGGCCGATGCGGGCTAACTGCAAATGCAATAGTTATCTGGAAACCAGGCTTCGTTCAGCTATTTCAATGGCCTTGGCAACCATGTTGCCGCAGTCCCTGGAACTGACATCGCCCCATCCCCGGCTGGCTACAACTTGATCAACACCTAGTTCACGGGCAATTTCATATTTGAGCTGCTCGGACATGATACTTCTCCTTCTAGCCAACTATAACCCTCCTTATTACAGCCCGCATATATATTGTTTCAAGGGCTAATAGTTATAATGCTATATAAATAATTATATAATTGGTGTGTATTACCGGGTTTAATCCCGCTATAATAATAAAGTACCATCTTGCTATAATTTTATTTCTAAAATTAATCGATTTTTAGTTAACTTTCAGGAGGAACTCAAATGAGGTATGAAGGCAGTGTTTTCCGGCCACCCAGTGAGGCCCGGAGTTATATATTACAGTGTACAGTTGGTTGTTCCCATAATCGCTGTACTTTCTGTTCCATGTACAAGGATAAAAAATATCGCGTGCGCAGCCAGGCGGAAATCTTGGCAGACATTCGCATGGCCGGGGAGTATTACGGTGATTTATACAAAGTTTTCCTGGCCGATGGTGACGCCTTGGCCATGCCTACCCGTGACTTGTTGGAGATCATAGCTACACTTTACCAGACTTTTCCCAGCCTAAAGCATGTGGGTATCTATGCCAGCCCGGATAGTATTTTGGGCAAAGAGATGAGCGAATTAACCGCTTTGAAAGCTGCTGGCCTGACCATTGCCTATCTGGGAGTGGAAACTGGTGATCCGGAGCTTTTGAAGGATATCAGAAAAGGAGTCACCTACCAGGAAATGGTGGAAGCCGGCAAGAAAATACGGCAAGCAGGGATATTACTGTCGGTCACCATAGTATTGGGGCTTGCCGGGCGCACTCCCAAGGCGGTCGATCATGCGCGCAATACATCCAAAATTTTGAATGAGATTAACCCTGATTACATCGGCGCTCTTACCCTAATGTTGGAGCCGCGTACAGAATTGTACCGGCGGGAACAGAGAGGCGAATTTGAGCTGCCCAACCCATTTGAAATACTGGACGAATTGAGGCTCATTATTCAGGGGCTGGAAGTTCAGGAAACGGAATTCCGCAGCAATCATGCCTCCAACTATTTGGCCATCAGGGGGCGGCTTCCCAAGGATAAACAAAAAATGCTGGAGCTGATCAGCTCAATAATTGACAAAAACGATAGCAGCTACCTGCGCCCCGAATATTTACGGGGGCTTTGATCATATTTAGGAAAAATCAATCGGTTCCGAAGAGTTAGAAGGGGAGGAAAAGCGTATGGCTTTATTTGGCAACAAGGACGAGAATCTATTCTTCCTTTTATCCGAGAGTGCCCGGGTGGTAGTCAGTGGTGGCGACATCCTGAATGATGTAGTCGAAAATTACGTCGATTTGGACAGCAAAATGGCTTCATTGACTGCTTTGGAGAATGAGGGTGACCGTATTATCGAAACCCTGGTGCGTAAACTGCACACCAGTTTTATTCTCCCTTTCGACCGGGAAGACGCTCTAAAGCTGGTGCAGAAACTGGCCAGTACCCTTGATTATATAACCGGGATCATTGACATCCTGATTTTGATCAAGCAGGGCAAACCCAATGACCGCATTAAGCAGATGATTGAAGTATTATATGATGCCATTCTTTTACAGAAGAAGGCCATAAATCTATTATCCAGACTCGAGCAGAATAAGACCATAATGTTGGAATATTGCGAGCAGATTCGGCAGCTTGAACACAAACAGGATAAATATTACCGCCAGGGGCTGGCAGATTTATTCGAAAATGAAAAGAATGCGGTCAGGATATTAAAATGGCGCGGTGTTTACGAACACATAGAATTAGCCCAGGACCATATTGAAGATGTGGCCGATCTCCTCCGCAACATCACCATCAAGTATTCATAGAAAACTGACTAAATCGGGTTGAGGATGCAATGTATTCAATTCTCGGTCATAAACCAAAAAAAATAGCCCTTGTTCTGTAATAGAACCAGGGCTATGTCTATTTTTACACCCATTTTCTGTGGCGGAAGAAGCTTAGCATGCCTGTAGCCAGCGCTACCATCCCCAGTAGGATAAACCACACTGCAAACGGACTGGTTCGGCCGGGAAATTCAACATTCATACCAAAGAAACCGGTAATCACGGTCAAAGGCATCATAATTATACTGATGATGGTCAGGATGGTTATGATTTCACTGGTTCGGCCGGTCAGAACCGAATAATAAGTCTCCATGGTACTGTTGACCAGGTCCCGGTAGGTATTCACAGTATCCAGGATGCTATTCAAGTTATCAGCCAAATCCAAATAGTAGGGGATATTATCATCATCAACGAAGAAAGAATAACGCCCTTTGATATTAACGAAAATATGTCTCTGGGGAATCAGTACCTTGCGCAGCAGGATAATGGTTCTGCGCAGCGTCGAGATGTCCTCAGTTACATGCTGGCTCTTGCTTAAGAAAACGCTGTCTTCCAAATCATCGATACGTTCGCCTAATCGTTCAATTATGGGGAAAGAGTCATCGACTATATTATCGACGATTCTGTAGAGTAAATAATCCGGACCGCGTTTCATGTACTCATTAGTCTTGAGACTGACCCGGGCTACCTTGCCTACTGCCAGGAGCGCAACCGGATGAATGGTAACAATATAATTGGCGCCGATGAAAACATCCAGTTCAATGCTGGATATTTCGTCCTCTTCCTCGGCCTCCTCAAAATAACGCAGGGCGTGGAAGACGAAGAAATAGTAGTCTTCATAATCGTCTATTTTGGCGCGGGGGCTTTCCTGCAGGCAGTCTTCCAAAGCCAGGGGATGGAAATCGAATATCTGCCCAATATAGGCGAGTTCTTGTTCGGATGTATCATAGAGATCGATCCAGAGAAGATTATCCGGTGAAGATAATAATTCACTGGTTTTGGACAAGTCCACATCATGATACATCCTGGTATCTTCATGATTGTACCAATAAGTCTTGATCAACTCATTATCCCTCCTTTGGCATAGAAGGGTCAGCAGTCACACCGGTGCTGAAATGTATCCCTTCTATTTATTAGGTTTTGATCATCAAATAAAATGCACGACGATCGATCCCCGGGTATAGGTTCCATTTCACCACCGCCTTTCTGATTGACTTGATTGACATTACTGTTACAATTGACTTGCCTGGATAGGCTCCTAGATTAATAATATACCTGTATAAGCCGGAGATTGTCAATCAAAGTCAACTTGTAGGGGATAGCCGGGCGGATAAATGGAAAAAATACTCTCAGATGGGAGGATAATATATGCTTCGTAAAATAATCGTGTCGCTGTTGCTGACCGTAAGCCTATTATGTGCAGCGGCGTTCAGTATCAGTCTTCCCTACGCCGCAATTCCAAAGTCATCCACAGTATATGATATAAACGGGCAAGTGGTGCAGGGACTATCCGAGCAAAACCAGGTTCAGGTGGAGATCGATCAGATATCGCCTTTCTTTCTGAATGCAATCATAGCCGTCGAAGACAAAAACTTCTATCACCACCACGGGGTCGATATTAGCGGCATGCTGCGAGCCGCGTGGGTTGACATCAAAGCCGGCAAGATAGTTGCCGGAGGCAGCACTATTACCCAGCAGACGGCTAAGACCCTATTTCTCAGCAACGAGAGAACCTGGAGCCGGAAGCTCAAAGAACTTTACTACTCGGTTTTGATGGAGAACCGCTTCAGTAAGGAAGAAATCCTGACCATGTATTGTAATAGTATTTATTTCGGAGAAGGTGCCTATGGGGTAGAGCTGGCATCCCGCACCTATTTTGGCAAACATGCTGCCGATCTTACTCTGGCAGAGGCATCGCTGTTAGCCGGTTTACCACAGAGCCCCAGTTACTACGACCCCTACCTTCGGCCGGAAGAAGCCAAAGTCCGGCAGGATCAAGTCCTGCAGAGAATGGTAGAGGAGGTAATGATAAGCGCCGAGGATAAAGCCGCTGCTGAGAAAGTGCAGATGCAGTACAAACGAGCCCAGTTTACGTCGAGCGAGGCTCCCTATTTCGTAGCCATGGTCCGGGATTACCTGCGGGAAAAATACGGTGACAGCATGGTCTATCGCGGTGGTTTGCGCGTTTATACCACCCTGGATCTCAATATGCAAAAAGCAGCCAATAACGCCTACTTAGAAGGGATGAAGAACCAGAATGCCAATCTCCAAGTAGCTCTGGTGGCCCTGGATGTGAAGACCGGCGAAATACGGGCCATGGTCGGGGGGCGTGATTTCAGCGGGTCCAGCTTCAATCGGGCATTTTCTTACCGCCAGCCAGGATCGACGTTTAAGCCGTTTGTTTATTCCCTGGCCATTGATCAGGGTTATAACGCGGCTAGTATGATCATGTGTGAAGAAAGAGTATACCACCTGCCCAATGGCGATACCTATAAACCTACAGATTATGGTGAGGAACCCTACCACTGGCGTCCCTTCACCCTCAAAGAAGCTATCATGGTTTCCGATAATACCGTTTCGGTAGCCTTGACCGACCAATTGGGGGTTACCCCGGCCGCCAGTTATGCAGAGAAATTCGGATTCAAAAATATTCAGCCCATATTATCATTACCGCTTGGCTCCAATGAAGTCAGTCCGGTAGATCTGGCAGCTGGTTACAGTGTTTTTGCCAATCAAGGGATTTATAATGCCCCATCTTTCTTGCTGAAGGTTGTTAATGATGAGGGTGTGGTCCTACAAAGCCGGACCTTCAGTCCGAGTCAGATCATCAGCGCCGATAATGCCTATATCATTACCAATATACTAACCGGGGTACTGGAACCGGGAGGGACGGGATCGGCGTTAAAAGAAAAAGTCGGCCGGATTGCGGCGGGGAAAACCGGGACCACCGAACAGAAAAATGATGCCTGGTTTGTAGGATATACCCCCCAGCTGTGCTGTGCCGTTTGGGTAGGTTATGATCAGGGCAAAGCTGCCAATCTTTTCGGAGGTTCAGCTGCGGGCCCGATTTGGGCTTCTTTTATT
>CAZOZX010000042.1:13731-16717 GCA_964584415.1 uncultured Syntrophomonas sp. | reverse complement strand
GTTTTTTGCAAACAATAACTGTTTATTAGCATTCACTCCACGTCGCTTTCATGTGACGTGGAGTGAAATATATGCATGTGAGAGGAATGGATTCTCTATTGTTCCCAATATCAGACTATTCAAATAAAAGGCTGACTTTATTTATCTTGGCAGCTGTTTTGGTTGTCATTCTAGTATCCAGTTTCATAGTTAATTCACCTTTGCTACTAAGCAAATTCAAAAATATCTCATGGGATATTAGTAACAGTAATGAAGATAACGTTAAGGCTACTCTAGTGTTCGCAAAAAACCATTCATACATATTGATTATTAGTGGTAAAGGGGAAATGGGGGATTTAATAAATATAAATAACACACGTCTTTCTGAGTTTTATAATATTAGTGTTGGCTGGACGATTTCCATCATTTCGGTTGTAATCGAAGAAGGAGTTACAAACATTTGCGATTATGCTTTCTTAGGTTGCACAGCTTTGAATTCCGTGATAATACCAAATAGTATAAACTCAATTGGCAATAATGCATTTTCTTATTGCCCTAATCTTACCTCTATATTCTATGAGGGAACTATTACGCAATGGTCAACAATACTATTAGATAGTGGTTGGAACCGGGAGAGTTCGATAGAGTTCATCGAATGTATTGACGGCTCAGTACCAGTTCATTAATATACATGATTAATAGCATCATATATTTGCTTGCTATAACCGTTTAAATGATTTAGGCTTAACGTTCACCCAGTAACCTGCCAGTATGTCCGCAATAATGACCACTTTACAATGTCTTGAGCTTTGTGATCTTTACTGCCTGGACTCCAGGGTTTTCGACCTAAAAAACTCGGTTATTTCCATCGGCAGCGGGAAGATTATGGTGCTGTTCTTCTCGATGGATATTTCGGTCAGGGTCTGCAGCATGCGCAGCATTAGACCGGAATCACTCTGGCTGATAACATTGGCGGCATCCAGGATGCGCTGAGAAGCCTGGTATTCTCCCTCGGCGGAAATGACCTTGGCCCGGCGCTCGCGTTCCGCCTCGGCTTGTTTGGCCATAGCCCGCTTCATGGTCTCGGGCAGATCGACCGATTTGATTTCCACCGCTATAACACTGATTCCCCAGGGTTCGGTGAGCTTATCCAGCTCATCCTTCAGCACTTTACTGAGTTTGTCGCGTTCGGAAAGCATATCGTCCAGCTCGTGTGATCCCAGCACCGACCTCAACAGGGTCTGGGCCAGCAGGGTAGTGGCCTGGCGGAAATTCTCCACGTTCATCAGCGCTTTGTAGGGGTCCGCTACCTGAAAATAGACCACCGCATTAATAGACACCGGGACATTGTCCTTGGTTATTATGTCCTGGCCGGAAACGTCGATGGTGGCTACGCGTAAATCGGCGTAAATGGTATGGTCGATATTCCAGGGCAGGACAAAATTCAGTCCCGGCTCCAATATCTTGACGAACTTGCCAAAACGGAGCAGAACTGCCCGCTGATATTGCCTAATAATGCGGATAGAGGAAATCAGGGCGGAAAACAGCAGAAAGATGATTACGACTACGAAGGCCGAGGATAGAATGTTACTAACCACAATACATACCTCCTTATTCTCTGCTTGCAGTGATCTACTGTAATGAATATTCTGCAAAATCGAGTTTCAGTGATGTTGTTACCCTGGTCAGTAGAAGATTGGGTCGGATGGGCGTCCCTGCCCAGGCTGACTGCGTTGCCGGCCTACAAGGGCGATGGTGAGATTCGTTCCTCCTTATGCTTCTAATGTATCATATTTTGTCATTAAGGTTGATGGTATTTTCAAGGAACGCGTTGGCTTCTGAAGATATGGGGTATGCGGATTAGTGTGAATTGACTGATGGTGACGAACTGATCTCGAGAAGTTCCCTGGCCCCCGATGATATTTCATAGCCAGCATGAAGACTTTGCCCGGAAAAGATTTGGCCCCGGCGATCGGCCAGGGTTACCTCGACCACGGCGGTGATAGTTTCTTCGATTTCGCGGGACATCAGACCATTTTTAGGTGCTTTTAGGAAACCCCCGGGCTGGGCCTGCACCTTGAAATTCAGCACCTGATCCTTTCTTTGCAGCGAGGCAGTAAGATTTTTGCCATTCAGGGCCATACTTGTAATTTGGGCTTGGTTATAAGTTGCGAAACGGTACAGTTTGCCCTCATAAAGCAGGAAACACATCATGCCGATAAAACTTGATCTGAACCAGGGGATGCGGGCCAGCGAAAACATGAAACAGGTGCGGTGGTCGTCAAAATGATTGGCCTGGACCCAAATCCATTCAGCTGGAAACGATCTCCCGTAATCCTTTTCCAGGTAGCCTTCGCCTCCATTGAAATCGACCCCCTTGCCATCGATGTGGAGCTGTCCTCCTATTTTATGACTGATATTGATTATGCCGTGGTAACATTCCATGAAGGGGACAAAAGAATAAGGCCCCATAATGCCGGGGCTGAAGATCGTGCGGGGGAAAGGTATGATTTCGCTGAAGCACAGCTGTCCATCTATGCTCCTGCCGGCATCAGCCAACCTGAGGCTTATAAAGTCCCGGGTAAAATGATTTTCGGCGATGCTTATGGAAAACTTCCGTTTATCATAATGAAATGAGGTCAGCGGGTATTTAAAGTAGATAACAGATCCGTCTTGGCCATTGATGACCTGCACAAAAGCATGGGCATCGGCTGAGGATTGTCCCAGAGCTATACCGGGAATCACCGCGTAGATATGCTGCTGGTCCTGGCTGATGAGTTTGTAGTACCAGCCCTCAAAATAGTCCCGGTTCTTATAGGCACCCTGGAATAATTCCGGCACGAAGATTCTTCTTAAAAGATACATTGAACCGCCCCCTAGCCAGCCTGGAGGGATACCTGTCTGCAAGTTCGGGTCGACCAAATTCGAGGTGAACTTTTTCTCTATTATACCGAATGGATTTCCAAAATAGATAGCCAACCGGATTGAAACCGAACGCCTATTCCGA
>CAZOZX010000042.1:5180-13721 GCA_964584415.1 uncultured Syntrophomonas sp. | reverse complement strand
AGGAATGATTATCATTACCTCGGAGAGATTATTTCACCGCCAAAAAAGGGATCCGTAAATGATGCAGATCCCTTTTTATTGCCTATGGACTTAAGCCACTACCGGGAAGGTGATCTTGAAGCTGGTGCCTGCACTGCCGGTATCGATATTTATCCGGGCGTTGTGCCTTTCAGCGATGCTGAAGCATACTGCCATACCCAGCCCGGTGCCATTTTTCTTGGTGGTCAGGAATGGGGTGCCGATCTTCTCCATAATTTCAGGGGGTATACCTCCGCCGTTATCCTGCACCACCAGGTGCACTCCTTCGCTGTTACTAAACGTCCGGATGGTTAGGTTCCCGCCAGACGGCATGGCCTGTATGGCATTGCGGCCCAGGTTAAGCAGCAGCTGCCGGAACTCATTTTCATCGATCATGACCTCTGGAATCAGGCCCAATTCAGTTTCCAGGTAGACGTCATTTTTTAAGGAATCGGCCACGATCAAGGGCAGCAGATTGCTTATTTGCTCATTGAGGTTATGCAATTTGATATCTATGGTATTTTTATGGGCCAGGGACAAAAAGGAACTGATGATTTCGTTGACCCGGTCGAGTTCTTCGATCATCAGATCGATGACCTCTCGGTCTTCCCTGTACTTATACTGGCCGTGAAACAACTGCAGGAAACCTTTTATCGAAGTCATGGGATTTCGTACTTCATGAGCGATGCTGCCTGCCATCTGCCCCATAAGGTTGAGGTTATCGAGTCTGGCTATCTCTTTTTGATATTGTCTTAATTCGGTGATATTATTGCTTACACTAAGGACGCACTGCTGTCCCTTCCAGTTAACCAATACCCCGGACAGCAGAACATCAACTGCCTCTCCAGTCGCGGTCTTGAATTGGGCTTCGAAATTTCTCGTCTTACCATTCTGGATTAAACATTGCCCGTATTTAAAAAAGTCATCGGGATTTTGCCACAGACCATTGGTTACATCTTTGGTTCCTAACAGATCCCTTCTTTTTAGGTTGTTCGCTGCCAGCAAGGTTTCATTGACTTCCATCACCGTCCCGTCTTTTAGATCCGAGATGATAATAGGCAAGGGGATATTATTGAACATTTGAGATAGAAGTTTTTTGGATTCCCTCAGGGAATTCTCCAAGGTTTTTTGCCTGGTTATGTCATTGGCCGAGATCAAAATGGCGGGTTCGCCGCTAAGTTCCAAAAGATTAAAATTGGCTATTATATATTTGATTTCTCCCGATTGGGTGGTTATTTTATGTTCACAATCTTTGATTGAATTCTGTTGGCCAAGCTGCTTAAATATTTGTTTTAGTTCAAGATCTACTGTTAAGCCAAGTTCAGAGGGGATTTTACCAACCATTTCTCCCCGGGAAAAACCAAAATTGCAGGCCAAACTGTCGTTCACGTCGATAAAAACCCCATCCTTGAACCTGGTAATGGCTTTCATGGTCCCGCTTTCATAAAAGGATTTGGAGAATTTCTCTTCCGATAGACGCAGCGCTGCTTCCAGCTCTTTTCGTTTAGATATGTCTATTGAAGAAGTTAAGATGCAGTTACAGCCATCCAAATTTATCAGGCTGCATGAGGAAATGCTGTACCTGACCTCACTGGATTTTTTGCGGTACTTTTGTTCTACATTACAGATACAGCCATCCTGCATTATCTGGCTGATGATACCTGGCCTGGTTTCTGGTTCTCCCCATATTCCTAACTCGAGGGGAGTCCGGCCAATTATCTCGTCGCGTTCAAATCCAATCATAGCCGCAAACTTATCGTTTACATCTGTGCATATATTATCTTCTACTCTGGTAATCAACATGGGTGTTTGGTTGTTGTAAAAAAGCTGGGAGAATTTTTCCTCAGTCTCTTTGATCTTGGTGATATCAATGAACGAGGTAAGCAGGTGCGGAAGGTCGTTTATGGTTACCAGGTTAAGGGTGGATATGGCGCGGCGGATCTCTCCTTCCTGGGTTCTGAACCGGAATTCAGCGTCTTTGATAAAACCTTCCCGGGCCAATTGGTCATACATATGGCTTCTGTCCCCTAAATCGGCCCAGATATTCAGTTCCAGCACATTTTTGCCTATCATTTCTTCCCGGGAATAACCCATGCACGAGGCATATTTATCATTCACATCGTAATAGACACCATCGTTTAATCTGGATATGGCCATGGCGGTCTGGTTTCCATAGAAGGCTTTGCTAAAATGCTCGGCCATCCCTGTTAAGTGCTTGTTTTCCGTTTTGAGGTTCTCATTCTCTTGTTCAATTCGGGATAACTTGGCTTCCAGCTCCAATATGTGCTGCTCTCGGCGGCTGAGGTACTTGTCCTCTACCACTACAAATCCCCTCGGTTCATACTGTTTTCATCCAATTATACAAAAATCCCGATTAATCGCTTAGGGTAACGTGTCATGATTTGTCGACGGGCAAAAAAATAACGCCTCAATCTAAGGCGCTAAAACAAATGGTCAATTGCTTACTTAACTAATTCAGGCAGGGTGATCACGATGACCGAGGAAAGCAGACATTTGGTACGGTTAAAATCTATTATCCTGACGGTCAGCAAACAGCGGACTATTTCCCCCGACTTTTTTACAAAGGAACAGGGAAAATATTTTACGGATCCGTTCAGACTGATGTGGTTTACTAAAACCTCTCTCTCCCCATAATCCTGCCAAAGGTTTATATCCACTACTTTTTTGCCCAGCAGGTCTTTCCTGGTGTATTCAAAGGCTTCGGTCCAGGCGTCATTGATCTCCATAAAGACCCCGTCGATCATCCTGGTTATGGCCACTGGATTGGGGAGTTCATTAAATAATTTGGTATAGGTTGCCGCGATAGCCTGCAGCTCATCATTCTTCTTGACCAGCTTGGAACTCTCAGCTTTCAAACCTGATATTTCCTGTCTCAATTGGTTTAGGTCCGGTTCTTTCGGCATTAAACTCACCCAATCAATGTTTAAAATACAATGCTCTCTTTACGTCTAAGTTTCTGCTAAATTTCTCTAAATATTTGCTGATTCCTGCTGACTCAAAAACATAAAAAATAACGCCCCAAAATGAGGCGTTTGACCGCTCTGTTTATAGTATTAGTTTTCAGTCACCCTTGAGTCATTCGGATGGAGGAATTTCCACGATAGTAGAAAGCAAACAGCTCACACTGTTGAAATCGATAATCTTGGCCGTAAACAGTTGGTTGCGGGTTTCCCCGGATTTTTTTACAAAGGAACATTCGAAATTGTTTATAAAGCCGTTTTTACTTATATTATCTACCATGATCTCTCTTTCCGCGAAATCCTTCCAAAGACTCAATTGCTGAACCGTTTTGCCCAGCATTTCTTCCCTGGTATAACCCAGGGCTTCGGTCCAGGCCTCGTTTACTTCCAT
This sequence comes from uncultured Syntrophomonas sp., assembly GCA_964584415.1. Taxonomy (GTDB): domain Bacteria; phylum Bacillota; class Syntrophomonadia; order Syntrophomonadales; family Syntrophomonadaceae; genus PHAA01. The sequence goes on along the minus strand of CAZOZX010000042.1, from coordinate 10,331 downwards.
AAAGAGACCGTCAATCAACCTGGTTATAGCCATCGGGATCGGATTTTCCTTGAAGATTCGGGCATAGGTCTCGGCAATCTGATACAGTTCATCAATCTCGTTGGCCACTCTGGAGACATTCGATTTTAAATTTGATATTGCTCTCTGATTATGGGCCTTAAATTCCTGCATTTATCTCTCTTCCTATCTATAAGACTAATTTTCAAATACCCCATCTTGTTTCGCCACACGTTTGACAATCCCTGCTGACAAATTAAAATAAATTCTGCCCAGGATATGTCTGGATGGACCAGTTAGGACCTGGCATTGAAATAGTAGTAGAAACCGATATACAGCAGTACCATAATACAGAGGCAGACACCCAGCAGGTTATAGGGGTTGACCAGTACCTGCGGACCCCAGACAGAACCGATCAGGACTGTAAATGCGCTGGCCAGGACGAAGGTCAGGTAGGTGAAATAACCAGCGCGCCCGGCGATGTACCAGGTTCTTTCATCGTAGACATTAATGCCCTGGGCCTCGACCTGCCGAATTCTTCTTTGCTTAAAGGTAATAATGATAAAGACCAAAATAGCCGAGCCTATCAGCCCGCTGCCGGACGCGCTGTTGCCGCTCAGGATCTGCCATACTCCGATGCTGAGCAGCAGGAACAATATAATGTAACGCAGAAACTCTCTGTTTTTTGCATTCATGCTTATTTACTCCTCTCCTTCTGCAAATATAAATACCGCTTCGATGGGCAGCTTGAAAATCCTGGCCAGGCTGTGAGCCAGGCCGATGGAAGGATTGTACTTGCCCTTCTCCAGGGAAATGATTGTCTGCCGGGATACCTTCACCCGCGCGGCCAGTTCCTCCTGGGTAATGCCGTGCTGCTCCCGCAGTTCCCGCAGCCGGTTCTCCAAATCATTCACCTCCGTGTGTAAAGGAAACTTTACGTTAATTATAATTGGGGCTTGTAAGAAATGTCAAGCGGGCTTTACAAACCGAGATAGGAGACTTCTTTAGAAAATACGCCGCGTTAGGAAAGTTCCACCATTTGGAGCCAATTTCTACCCGTCCCGCTGCATATGTTTTATAATGATCATACAGGGGCGGTCAGCTATCCCCACCTGGGGCAGGCCTAACCGTTTACCCCTGATAGAGGAGGTGCTTTTGATGAATGTTTTTGCCCGATCGGTCTCCCAAGTTCTCAAAGGTGCGGGAAAAGCTTTTCAGACCTTTCCGGCTGCGATCCTTTGCGCAGCGGCTTTCGCTGTCGTCACCATGGTCCGGATTCAGCTTGATTGGCCTCAGCAAGAAGCCTATAATTTTCTGCTGAATTGCCTGCATTGGGGCCTGGCGCTGGGTGCGATTTTCAGCCTTACCGCCATTACCTATGCCCAGAGCCGTTCCTATAAACCCTCGTCGTTTGTGACCGCCAACCTGCTCGGAGTGGCGGCCGCAGTGCTTACGGTCCTGGCTTTATACCTGTTTGGCGCCGCCGATCCGGCGGTGACCGGTTCCCGTTATACGGCAGTATCGGCCCTCGCCGCTGCCCGGGTCAGTGCGGTGATGTTCATAAGCTTCATGGCTTTCATCTACCTGGCTGGTTTCCCGGAAGAGCAATCCGATTTTGCCCGTTCTTTTTTCATGACTCATAAAGCTTTCTTCATCGCCCTGCTCTACGGTGGTGTGCTTGAGGCCGGTACTGCCGGAGTGGCAGGTGCTATTCAGGCCTTGCTTTACCCGGGGATGAGCGGGAAAGTTTATATGTATATCGCTACCCTGATTGGCTTCCTGGCTTTTACTATATTCGTCGGCTATTTCCCCGACTTCCGCATCGAGCATTATGATGACCGGCGCGAAATAGCTCAGAAACAGCCTCGGTTTATCGAGGTCCTGTTTGAATATATCCTGGTCCCGGTAATCCTGGCGATGACCGTAGTCCTGCTGCTGTGGGCTGGCCGGACTATCCTGTCGGGTATGGCGGTAAGTTTCCCTCAGCTGGCCGGCATAGCCACTTCATTTACCATGAGTGGGATCTGGCTCTATATTATGATTACTCACAACCAAAGCGGGATGGCGAATTTCTATCGCCGGGTTTATCCTATTGCTGCCCTGGTTATCCTGGGATTTGAAGCCTGGGCTCTGTATATTCAATTGGGCAAAGCGGGATTGAAAATGACCGAGTACAATTTCGCGCTGTTATGGACAGTGGCCCTGTTTGCTGCCTTACTGTTATTATTCATAAAAGACAAAGCCTACCCAGCCATCGTAGCCTTCACCTGTACCATTGTGCTGGTGGCGGTTTTACCGGTGGTCGGTTACCAGGCTCTGCCCGTCTCGGCCCAGGTGAACCGCCTGGAAAACCTGCTTATCAGCCAGAACATGCTCAAGGATAATGAAATCGTACCGGCTGCCACCGAACCGGAGGAGAAGGTGCGCGAATCGATAACTGACTCAGTCAATTACCTGGCGAGTGCTCCGGATGCCAAGCTGCCCGTCTGGTTTGACCGTAAACTCAATGACAGCCAGGTTTTCAAATCCAAGCTGGGCTTCGACCAAACCTGGCCCAAACCTGATGTAACACCCGGTCCGGGAGGGTATCTCAGCACCAGCCTCCAGCTGCCAGTTCAGGCTATTGATATCACAGGATATCGCTGGGCAGTAACAATGGGACCTTCGGCTGAAAAAGGTAGATCTACGGCTGCGGTTCAGGGGACTAAAGGAACCTACCAGATTTACTGGACCATGAATCCCCCTGGTGTGCCGACCGTCAAAATAACCCTTAATGACCAGGTTATTCTGGAACAGGATATGAACGATTATATAGACCGGATCACCCAGAAATACCCACCCTCAGCAGAACCGACTCAAAGGGGAACCATCGAGGATTTGAGCCTGAAGCTGGAGACGCCCGAGTTGAGCGTCCTGCTGGTTTTCAACAATATTGATATCAACGTCGACGTCCGCAACGACCAGATCAATTACTGGTTCAACCTGAACGCCATCTACCTGAACGAGAAGCCGTAGAGAGTGGAAAAGGGGCAAATTGGCGTGGAAGAACAATTGATTGCTCCCTGTGGGATGAATTGCGCGATTTGCGTCAGTTACCTGGCCGGGCAAAACGAGCTTAAGAAAAAGGGATTCAGCAAGGGCTACTGCGCCGGTTGCCTGCCCCGCGGCAAGAACTGTGCCTTCATGAAGCAGCATTGTGATCTGTTGGGAAATGGCCAGGTGCGTTTTTGTTACGAGTGCGGGGATTTTCCCTGCCGGCGGCTGAAGACCCTGGATAAGCGCTACCGGACCAAGTACCATATGAGCATGCTGGAAAACCTACTCTTTATCAAAGAACAGGGCATGGAGAATTTCCTGGCCCGGGAAGAAACCAAGTGGTGCTGTCCGCGATGCGGCGGGACAATCTGCTGTCATAACGGTTTGTGTCTTAGCTGTGACCTGGACACCCTGCGCGATAATAAAAAGTATCGCTGGGGGGAGCAGTCATAGTCTGCTGGTAACAATTTAATAATTAATTTGCATTCAAACATTAGGGAGGTAAGTACAGCGGACTTACCTCCTTTTTTCTGTCCTGAATTATTTAACGTTTTTATTTTTCTGAACCGGTAGGATATTGGAAATATTTATCGAAAATTAGGTGAAGCGAAAAGCTGGAAAACCAAAGATACAGCAAAGGTGTTGATCGCAGTTGGACATGACCCTATTCATAGTATTGGCGGCCCTTTTCATCTTTGTTCTGGCCTCCAATGAAATAACCAGGCTGCACAGGTCTTATCTGGTATTCCATTTTCTGATGATGCTGTGGCCGTTTTTCATCTACCTGGTCAACATGACCCCCAACCTACGGCTGGAATGGATTTTTGTCAAAATTGCCTTTGTGGGGATGTCTTTTTCAACCTATGCCTGGTTCATTTTTTCCATGGTCTTAATCGGTTCGGTCGACCGCTATAAGAAAGGATACATCCTGGCGGCCTCTGTGCCGGCGGTCCTGGCGGCGGCTATCGCTGCCATCAATCCGGGCTATCTGTTTGTTTCAATGGGTGAACGAGGCTGGGCTGACCGCTTTTTCGGCCCATTATTCTGGGTGTTGATTTTGATCCAGGTGATTTATGTTTTCGCCGCTATTGGGCACATGCTGTGGGCTCGTTCCAAAACCAGCGATAAAATGTTCAAGGACCAGCTCAGTCTTTGCCTGACTGGTTGTATGTTCTTCGTCACCTTTGCCATAGCCGATATATTGATAAACATTGTGTTTTCCGGGAAGACGATAATTCCAGCCTTAACCTCGATGGGCACGGTTTTGGCCATGGTTTGTTTTATTGTGGCTATTACCAATTATAATCTGGTCCGGATCTTTTCGGTGGCCCAGCGGGAAATAGTAGACAATATGGCAGTGGGGATCGTGTTTTTGAACAACAAGGGGGCAATCGTTGGTAAAAACCGCAGCGCCGATCGTTTTTTTGATCTCGAGCCGGGGCAGGACTTCAATCTGGACCAATTGTTGGACCGGGTGGATGACCAGGAATTTAAGCATAGATTCATGCAAACTTATCAGACCGGCGATTTTCAAACCATGCAAACCGAGGTCACGCTGGGGGACTCGCCCCAAAGAAGAGTCCTGATAAATGTGGGCAAAATTGAAGGCGACCGTAAAAAGGTGTTGGGAAGGATCATCACCCTGACTGATATTACCGAAATAAATACCCTGCTGGATCGGATCAGCATGAAGAACATGGTGCTTAAACAGCAGAATGAAGAACTCACCAGGATCCATGAAGAACTTTCCCGAATGGAGCAATCGCGGCGCAACCTGCTGGCCAACATTTCTCACGATTTGCGTTCTCCCATGACCCACATCCAGGGATATCTGCAGGCCATGGTCGAGGGGGTGATTGATGACCCGGTTGAACAGAAGCAGTACCTGAAAATGATCTATTCCAAAGCGGTCTTATTAACCAGGCTGATCGATGATCTCTTTCATCTGTCCCAGCTGGAATCACGGCAGATTACCTATGATTTCTGCCCGGTGCCCGCGGATGAATTGGTGATCAAATGTTTTAATGACTGTGAATTGGAAGCAAGGACTGCCGGAGTGAATATAGGCCTGCGGGTCCAGCCCCTGGCTTCATCCCACCCGGCAGCCTATCCTGTGGT
>CAZOZX010000042.1:0-5080 GCA_964584415.1 uncultured Syntrophomonas sp. | reverse complement strand
GAAGATATCCCGCATGTTTTTGAACGTTTTTATAAAGGCCGGAATTCTGACCAGGCGGAGAGCTATGGGATAGGTCTGGCCATCGCCAAGGAGATAGTATCTATTCATAATGGCCAGATCTGGGTGGAAAGTAAAGTCGGCCAGGGCAGCACTTTCTACATTAAGCTACCGGTGGAGATGCCGACAACTGCTTGATATCTTATTTTACTGTCCCGCTGAATTTGTAGCCGGTACCCCTTACCGTCAAAATATAAATGGGATTGGAAGGATCGGGCTCTATTTTGGTGCGCAGTTTGCGGATATGCACCATCACGGTGCGGTAATCATCAGTAACATTGTAATTCCAGATTTTTCTGAAGATCTGTTCGAAACTGAATACATGATTAGGTTTCTGGGCCAGCAAGGCCAGCAGTTGAAACTCTTTAGGGGTAAGATCCACCCGTGAGCCGCTTACGCTTACTTCATGCCCAATTAGATTTATGCGCAGGTCGCCATAACACAGGATTTGATCGACCCGGTTGTCGGGGCTTTGACTGCCCAAATGGCTGCGGCGCAGGTTGGCCTTGACCCTGGCTACCAGTTCGGTAGGATCGAAGGGTTTGGTTATATAATCATCTGCACCGGCTTCCAGCCCTACTACTTTATCGACGTTTTCACCGCGGCAGCTGAGAAACAGGATCGGAACATCAGTAAAACGGCGTAATTTCTGGCAGGCTTCGATACCGGTCATTCGCGGCATCATTACATCCAGGATGATAAGATCAGGATGGTGCGAGCGGGCTAAATCTATTGCCATTGGGCCGTTATCAGCGGTTAGCACCTGGAATTTTTCCTTTTCCAGGTACATACGGATTAGTTGGCTCAGGTAGGTTTCATCGTCGGCGATCAGAATGGTTTCCTTCATGTTAATATCCTCACAGTTGGTTGGATTTTCCTGTTTTCTATATGCACCAGCCGAAATCCTTCCCGCTTTTTCCAAAATAGGACAAAAAATATAGAATTCCCCGAAAGGATACCAATCGCAGGCCAAAAGTTTCATATTGTAATAAAATCGTTGATTGGTACAATTATACAGGGTGTGTTATCAGTAATATCTGATGAAGGAGCTTGGCATGGCAATCAGGTTGATTTCTGGTTTGGTCTTGGTACTGTTAATATCGTTCGGGCAGGGGATCGCTACCTGTACTGCCGCAGTTCAGCCGCTGGTCGAGGTTTCGTCATTAGGGACCGAAATTACGGTATCCGTTGACGGGGCCCCGGTTGATTTTCCGGATCAGGCACCTTATCTCACCAATAATCGGACCATGGTTCCGCTGAGATTCATCAGCGAAGCTATGGGTGCAAAGGTAGATTGGGATGAGGACAACCGGAAAGTCATCGTTGAAGGCAATAAGGTGATTGAACTCACCCTGGATTCTGACCAGGCTACTATAAACGGGACGGCTGTCCAGTTAGATGCGCCTCCGCAAGTTATGGGGCAGCGTACCATGATCCCCCTGCGATTTGTCAGCGAAGCTCTCGGCGCTGAAGTCAAATATGTACAAACCGGGAATTCCAGTCAGATCCCACCGGCCTGGAGAATAGACGTGGATGTCAGCGAGCAGAAGGTACGAATATATGATGCTGACTTGCTAATTAAGGATTTGACCGCATCAACGGGGTTGAACAACTCCACTCCTATGGGGAGCTTTTTGCTGCAGAACCGGGGGGAATGGTTCTTTAGCTCCAAGTACCAGGAAGGTGCCCGTTGGTGGGTTTCCTTTAAGGACTGGGGAACCTATCTCTTTCATAGCGTCCCCATGGATAGGCAGGGAATAATTATAGATGAGGAAGCCGATAAATTGGGGATACCTGCTTCGCATGGATGTGTAAGACTGGCTGCTGAAGATGCCCAATGGCTGTATAATAACCTACCCGCCGGCACACCGGTGTCGATCCACGTGTAATAAATTATTATGATCCCTATTATTGATTTCCCTCTTCCCTTGAAATCCGTTGGCACCGAAGCCCGCTGAAAAGAGGGGTTTTTTAACTGCCTGTTTATTTATTTCTCACAAACGTAAACTACATATAGATCAGGAGAGCTTTCGCTCTCCTCCAGACCGTCAAAAAAGGCTGATAGCTGCGTTAATGCGGAAATACCGTTCAATCGACGTACCTCATGTACGTCTTAATCACGGGATTACCGATTGCCTTGCTCTAAGCCTTTTTTACTCGGTCTGCCTATATTGACAGGCTGAATCAGGAGAGCATTAGCTCTCCTGATCCTTACAAGTGCTTATTAGAGTGGTTATTAGTTGTTTAAGCAGGTCCCGTCGCAGTTGCCGGCGCGGTTGCCGAAGCCCTGTCCGTTGCCCATGCCATTGCCTAACCGCTGACCATTGCCCTGGCCATTGCCTAAGCCAGCTCCCTGGCCGAATCCAGCTCCGCCGTTCTGTCCCATCCTGGCCTGGCCATTGCCGGTTCCGTCACAGTCAGCCTGGCGTTCCTGCATGTTCTGGTAGATGGTGTTGGCCTGTTCCTGAGTCAGCTTGCCGGCGGCTACGCGTTCATCGAGGATGACCTTTTTCTGCTCCAGCATTTGCACCTTGAATTCCTCGAGTTTGCCAGCCTCATTGGCTAGGGCTCCATAAGTCTTGCCGGCCTGCCGCTGCTGCTGCAATTCGGCTACGCTCTTACCAGTGACGTTAGCCGCGATTTCGGCCGGGGTCAGAGAAGTGGCTGCATATGCAGCTCCACCTGCACCCAGTACCGCGACTACGGTTAGGGCTGCTGCCCATTTTTTTAATCCTTTCATTACCTTCACTCCTTATTTTTGATTTTGGTTGATGTTTTAGGCTATGGTTAGATTATAAGGAGCAATTGTGATAGAAGTTTGATAGAAACCAAAAAGATAAGTGAAAGATAATAGTAATATTTAACATTTGTTCAGTTCAAACCAGAAGGTGGTTTTGACTCCTAATTGACTGTCGGCTCCAAAGGCTGCCCCATGCGCTTCCAGCACCGCTTTGACGATAGCCAGGCCCAGCCCGGTTCCAGATGATCCCGCCATTCGGTGAGGCGATTTATAGTATCTATCCCATATGTGCGGCAGATTTTTACTATCTATCCCGGGGCCGGTGTTTATTACCTCCAAGCGGACCTTGTCATTTATAGCTGCAGCAGTGACGTAGATTTGGCCTTCAGGGTTTACGTAGCTGAAAGCATTGCTGATCAAATTGTATAAAACCTGTTCGATCCGGGCCTCGTCACCATCAGCCATTAGTTGGCTTTGGGATTCAACCTGTAAGGCCACCGCGGTTTGCTGGCTGAGCAGTTCATATCTCTGCGCTGCCCTGCAGATCAAAGCGCGGACGTCGAAGCAGTCTCGTTTGAGCTGCAATTTTCCTGACTGCAGCTGGGAAAGATTCAAGATATCATTTACCATATGGCTGAGACGCTCGGTTTCCTCAATAATGATCCCCAGCTGCTTGTCCCGCTTCTCCGGCGAAGCACCGGTAACATCCCGCAGGGTTTCGGCATAACCCTGGATCAGACTTAAAGGAGTGCGCAATTCATGAGAAACATTAGCGATCAGATCCCGGCGCAGATTGTCTATCTGGCCTAATTGCTCACCCATATTATTAATGGTCGTGGCTAACTGCCCGATTTCATCCTCGCGGTTGATGGCGGTCCGGGCCGAAAAGTCACCGGTAGCCATTTTCTCCGCCGTCTGGTTGATCTCCACCACTGGCCTGGTAAAACTGCGGGCCAGCAGGAACGATATCAAGAGGGCTGCCCCTAAGAGGATGAATGAGATATAAATAAGCTGCCGCTTTAGTATAGAAACAGTATCCTCTACCGGCGCCACGGGTACGTTCAGTATCAATACCCCGGATATTTGTTCGCCACTGATGATTGGCAGGCCAATGATCATATAATCGGTGCCTAACCGGGGATGGGTAAATGTCAGCGCGCTTTCTGTCCCCCTCAGGGCGGCTTCGTAAACCTGGCTGCGCAGGCTGCGCACCTGCATCATTTGCCCATTCATGACCGAACCCGTCTGGTAGATGGTTTTGCCATTAGGATCTATCAATTCGATACTCAGGTTATTGTCGTAGGCCAGTGCTTCCATCTGATTGGCAAACTCATCCTGGTCTTGCCCCAGCAGAGTAGTTATATTGGTGGCCTTGGTTTCTATGTTCCGGATTTTCATCTGAATATAAAACTGGTCAAGGAAAACGATCTGGAAGAGCCATAATAAGACCAGAACCACCAGTACCAGGCTCATCATCCCGGCCCATAATCTTGAACGAATGCTTTTCATGATTTGCCCCCGGCATCAAATTTATAGCCCGTGCCCCATACCGTAACTATGTATTTCCGGTATGCGCCCAGGCTCTCTCGCAGCATTTTGATATGGGTATCGACCGTGCGGGTATCACCAATATAATCGTACCCCCAAACTGAATCCAGCAGCTGTTCCCGGGAGAAGACCCGGTGGGGGTTGCGGGCAAAAAAGCTGATCAATTCATATTCCTTGGGAGTCAGGCTGACCAACACGTCATCTACTTTGACGGTATGCGAATCAAAGTCCAGTCTTAACCCTTCAAAAATTGCCTGCTGACTGGATTCAATGCCAGCCGAACGACGGAGAATAGCCTTGATGCGGGCCAGCAGTTCTTTGGGGCTGAAAGGCTTGGTTATATAATCATCTACCCCTAATTCGAAGCCCAGCAGTTTATCGTATTCTTCCCCCCGGGCGGTAAGCATGATGATCGGCACTGAAGACACCTTGCGGATTTCCCGGCATAAACTCCAACCATCCATAAACGGCATCATTACATCCAGAATGATCAGGTTATATTGGCGCTGGCGGAACAGCTCCAAGCCTTCTCTTCCGTCAGCAGCCTCGTATACCGAGAAATTTTCCAGGCTCATATATTCCTTAATCAGATCCCTGATCAAGGCTTCGTCGTCAACAATCAGTATCCTGGGACTATCCATAACCGCCGCCTCCATCCGCCTGCCTATAACCAAAGCATACTATATCAATAGCATAAAACCCAAATGTGATGGAAGTGTGAAATCCCGATACGAA
>CAZOZX010000041.1:1825-16903 GCA_964584415.1 uncultured Syntrophomonas sp. | reverse complement strand
AACCAATATTAGCTTTTTCTTATACAACAGTGGCTACCTCCTTTCCCTCCTTCTCGGCGCTGTAGTCCCACTGGTACCTGCCCTGGTTCCCATCATCCGGAATAAGCTGCGGTTTCCCCATTCATTTAATTTGCGGTTTACCTTAAAATGCAAGCTGTCCAGGGGGAACTCGCCTTTGTCCTTCCTTTCCCCAGTCGGAATACCAGTCAAAATTTCCAGTCCTTCATTCACATGTTTTACTGCCCAAATATTGAACAAGTTCGATCTTACCGCGGCAATCACTTCATCACTTAACATGAGATTCCTAATATTCTGCCAAGGTATTATTACCCCCTGCTCACCGTCTAATCCCCGTTTTTGACAAACTTTAAAGAATCCTTCTATTTTGTGATTGACTCCTCCAACTGCCTGTATTTCACCATTCTGATTAACCGAACCAGTTACGGCAATCCCTTGGCGCAATGGTACGTCTGCCAGGCTAGACAGCAAAGCATACAGTTCTGCACTCGAAGCACTATCACCTTCAATTCCAGCATAGCTTTGCTCTATGGTCAAGCTGGCCGAAAGAGATAAAGGTTTATCCTGAGCATACTGAGCTCCCAAGTATCCGTTTAAGGTCAGTACCCCTTTGCTATGGATGCTCCCGCTAAGTTGAATCTCCCGTTCTATATTGACCAGACCCTTCTCTCCCATAAATGTTTTGGCTGTAATCCGGACCGGTTTGCCAAACTGGTGATCTCCGATCTGGTATACCGCCAAACCGTTTAATTGCCCGATTTTGTATCCTGATACATCGATCATTATGGTACCCTGGTCAATATATTCCTGGAGCCGTTCCTCTATCATGGATACCCGGTCTCTTTTCTCCGCAATCGCCCTCCGTACATGCTCACGATCTACCATATCAGCTTTTTCGTATCCAGCCCAGCAATTTGCTTCGTAAATTATTTCCACCAATTTATTGAATAGAGTGCTTAATTTGTTCTGGTCCTCCGCCATCCTACTCCCATAATTAACTACCTGGGCTACAGCTGCCCGGCTGAAATGGCGCAAGTTTTTGGCGGTGCAGACTGAACTAATAAAGCGTGCGTAATCCCGGGCATTGGATGGGGTGCGGGGCATATCTATATCAAAATCCGCTTTCATTTTGAATAGCTTTTGAAACTCTTCATCGTAATTATAGAGCAGGTAATAGTATTGAGGATCGCCGATCAACACGACTTTAACATTTACTGGTATTGCCTCGGGCTCCAGCGTTTCGGCATTGCCTAAACCAAAAGTCTTGCTCATGCTTTCGACCACAATTTCTTTGTTTTTGATTACCCGTTTTAGTTTATCCCATACGTAGAAATTCTTTATTATATCGTAGACATTCATAACCAGGTAGCCACCATTGGCTTTATGAATGGACCCTGCTTTAATTCTGGAGTAATCAGTGGTCAATACACCGAACTCACTTTCAAATTCAACTTGTCCAAAGAGGTTGGCGTAGCTGGGATTTGTTTCAAAAATTACTGGTGCATGCTCCAAGCCGGAATTGTCGACGATCAGATTGACCTGATACCTTCTTAAAAGGGTTCTCTTGTCCATCCTGCGCAGTAAAGCCATCGGAGATTCATCTTCGCTGGCTTTAAACATATCCAGATTGTCCAGGATGTCCTGCAGCATTTCAGCCAGGAAATTTCTTACCTCCATAAATTGAGAATACTTCTCATTCATACGGTCAAAGTCAGGTGCAGCAACCTGGCGGGCGGTATCTAATTCCAGCTCTTTTATCCTTTCCTTAAGCTCTTTCTCCAGTTCCCGGTACAGCCGGTAAGAATCATTGATTTTATCCTGAAGAGCAGCACTTTTCTTCATCAGCTCTGACCGCTCCTCATCGCTTAAAGCCAGGAATTCGTCCTGGTTCATCTGGGCTCCATCCTCTTTTAGAGGTATGCTGTTTACACCACTCTGAGTACGAGATATGGTAAAACCGAAAGTACGAGCTTCCTCTTCTAATCGTACATACAGCATATTGCCGTCTTCCATAAACGTATTAAGCAGAGCAGATTTTTGCAGTTCAAAGGTTTCACTTTGAAAAGCCTTGCCAATATTTTTCGCAAAAACATCCATAGTGATGGAAACATCCTGCCGGAACTGCTGGCCCATGCCAGCCGGAAGACTTAAGGCTTGGGGGCATTCGTGCATCTTAAAGTTGTTGACATAGCACCAATCTGGCGGTACGGGATCATTTCCAGCCTTTTCTTTAATCATGGCTCTGGCCAAAGTGGTTTTACCAGTCCCAAAATATCCGGAAAGGTAGACATTATATCCCTCATTTTTTATGTCAAGGGCAAAACCAAGGGAGCGGACTGCTTTCTCCTGTCCAATAATGCCGTGTAATGGCTCTATGTCAGCAGTACTGGCAAAATTGAATGATGATGGTTTGCATATCCTGGACAGGTCTTTATCTTGTAGTTTATATTGGCTAATATTCAAGCTGTGGCACCTCCAATATTGATGCTAACCTGGTACAAATTTTAGAATCTGAATTTCATTCCGCATTCACCTTTAACTACCTTTGAACCCAGCTCGTTATATAAGAGAGCGGAAGCATGAAAACCAGTACAGTGCGCTACAATCAATTGGTCAATGTCAATCGTCTGCAGAACACTGATAGTTCGGTCTATTCGGTCCTCGGAGGCGTTCATTAGGTGAGTACCTCCGATATAAGCCAGGACTTTCGATTTACCGGTAATGCGTATGGCTTGATTGATAATATTCAAAAATCCCGCATGAGCACAACCGCTTATGATTATCAACCCAGCTGGCAAATCTATAACCAGGGCCATATCATCTTCAATGCGATCTTCTTCCAGTTGCCCATTAACCTCTACTCTAAAATCACCGCCGGTGTCTTCAAAATCATTGCAACGAGGTATCTCCCCACTCAGGTATACACCTGGCCAGATTTCCTGCCACTGATCATGAAACACAAAAGTTGCACCAGCCTTTTCCAGTTCAGGCTGGGAGAATGGAGTTCCTATTGACATAAAACCTCCCTTAGGTTTTGAAACCATACGAGGCAGGAAAAGGCGGGAATGTGCGTATATCTTTTTAGGTCCGTGTTGCTTAAGCAATGGTAAGAGAGCCCCGGTATGATCAAAATGGCCGTGGCTTATCACGACTTCCTCAACATTGGATAGGTTTACGCCCAGAACCCTGCTGTTATGAAATAAAACCTGGTCACTGCCAGTATCAAATAACATGGTCTTGCCATTGACAGTGATCAGAGCGGCGAAACCATACTCACCCAACAATCCCGGAGTGGGTGCAGTATTCTCAACCAAAATGGTTACACTGGCCTCCATTAGCAATCACTCCTTTCTAATGATTCTATTATTATTTACCCAACCCGGCAATTCCTGCTTGCGATTTTCATTTACGCATGTGTGCAGAAATTAGAAACGGCCTGAGGTGCTCTTATTCACCCGGGCCGTTTAAATTTACTATGTCTCTAATGCTATATTTATCAGCTAACACTCTTAATTTGAGGCGATTCCACCTTTATTTGACCTTCGCGAACCAGTTTAACAAAGATGTTGGCCAGCAGCGGATCAAACTGGGTGCCAATATTGTTTTCTATTTCCGAGAGAGCTGCGCTAATGGTCATGCAATTACGGTAGGGGCGATTAGATGTCATTGCATCGAAGGCGTCTGATATGGCCAGACATCTAGCCGCCAGGGGAATGTTTTCGCCTCTGAGACCCCTTGGATATCCTTTGCCATCCCAGCGTTCATGGTGCCCAATAACTGCGGGAATGACATGGTTCATTGATGGCAGATGCTTGATTATAGTAATAGACATCTCTACATGCTGCTTGACTATATCAAACTCTTCATTAGTCAAGCGGCCCGTCTTCGTGAGTATGTACTCCGGTATACCGATCTTGCCGATGTCGTGCAGTAAAGCAGCTTCTTGAATAAGTTCTATATGGGATTTGTCCAGTGACAATTTACTGGCCAGCAAGGTTGCGTATTCTGCAACCTTCTGCGAATGGCCGAAGGTATAATGGTCCTTGGCGTCTATGGCAGCGGTCAATGCATATATGGTAGCGGCAAAATTAGGTTTCATGGAACCGGAAACGTTGACTTCTCCCATCCCCGCATCAGTCAGCCTGATTTCAGGCGTGTAGATAACAGTCTTGTTCTTGCCAGAGTTCTTGGCTGTATACATGGCTATGTCAGCACGTTTCAGCAGTTCATCGGTGTTCGGGGCGGCATAGGGGTATGTACAAACACCTATACTGGCAGTTAGGAATCTCTGTGTTACGTCATTCATGCTAAAGAAAGTCTTCTCTATGTCGAGTCTGATCTTTTCGGCCAGGTCATAAGCCATCCGGGTATCATAGCGAGGCAGCAACACAGTGAATTCCTCTCCGCCATAGCGGCATACTATACCCTTATTACCCACATTGCGAATTAAGATGGCAGCTATGGTTTCAAGAGCGTTGTCACCTTCAACATGCCCGTAAAGATCGTTAAAAAGCTTGAATAAGTCGAGGTCTATCATTAATAGAGATAGTTCCCCTGATCCCAGTTTTTCTACCTGTTCTTGCAAAGCGCGATAGAAATACCGGTGGTTATGTAATTTGGTCAGGCTATCAGTCATAGCTTCAGACTGTGACCGGGTATATAATCGAGCATTATCCAATGCTACCCCGGTTGATGCCCCAAGATATGTGAGTAGATCCATATCTTCCATATTATAGGCGGTGTTATTGTTCTTTCGGTTTAACATAAGTAAGCCAATAACTTCGCTGCGGGACTTGATTGGAACTATTACTTCGATACCAAGCTCATTTAGGACGCGTTTCTCCTTATCCCACATTGATTTAAAAAATGGCAGAGAATTCATCTCATTCCTAGACAGAATAGGATGATCTGATTCAAGCCAAAGAACAATTGGATTGTCAGATGGTAAGCTGATTTCAGGTCTGAAAATCTGGGTAGTATTATGGAACACCTCATAATCACCTTTTTCTTCATTCTTCATAAGTAACAGCACATTATTAGCACGTATAGCCTGTTGAACTGAATCAATAAGAAGATCAGCAATATTGCTTAAATCCAAATTATTGGATATCACCAGGCTGAAATTCCGAAGCGCCTGGCGACGCATATATTCGGCCTGATAAAACAATCTGTCTACTAATATATTGGTTAAACGGAACAAGGGTTGGAATAGGAAAGCTATACCTAGCGCCATGAGGGCAGTTAGATAGGTTATAGCATTTTCATATTGAGCGAAGTGATCTTGAATGGATACTATTATGTATACATAGAGCAAAGTAAGGATTAAAGCAAAACTCGAATAGACAAGTCCTTTAGTGACTACAAATTTCAGTTCAAGCATTCTGTATTTATAAAGAGCTACCATTAAGAGCAGTGCATTTATAAAGCATGCTAAAAGGTCAACTGGATACTTGCCTATTGCTGGTAATGTATTTAGTAGAGAGCCAATGAACATTATTATCAAACCTACGGCAATGAGTTTTACTTGACCGTATGATATATTCCCGACATGTTTGCCTTTATTGGTAGCGATTATTACCGCAATCATAACCACAAATGTTATTGCATAGGCGAAATAAGCCCCCGAGCCTAGTTTATAGGTAAAATCAATGATGTTATAAGGACGGCCAAATGCTAGACTAGGGTAAGTTTTTACCGCAGCCTCTGTTACCACATATCCCGCAAAGTTTACGATGATCCCAAGGGTAGTCAACAGACCAGTTGCACCAAGCATAAATTTGTTTATATACCCAGTGAAAACTGAAACAAACAAGTAGATAAAGAAAGGTGCAGCTATAGTACCTGCAACCATTATTCGGTTCCAATATAACACTCCGGGATACAATTGCAATTTCATAAACAGGGCTCCGGCTGTCCAGACTATCAGTGATGCAATAACCAGCATAAAAGTGCGGATGTACGTATCTTTCTGGGTTAGACTTAGAAACAGCATCAATAGACAATAGCTAATTAATGCCACTATCGGCACTGTCCAAAAGAAAAACTGGGATAATGGCATTAAGACACCTCTCTTCTGGCGCTATCGCCTGCTATTTTTAATATCTCAACCAAGTCATAATGAGATGCATTCATGCGACGGATAGTCCTACCAAAAGTATCAATAAACTCACTAATTGTTCCTCGCGGTATAACCGAGATTTTGAGCGGATCAATTCCCAGCAATGCCTTAAGATCTTTATAATCCGAATCAATATGGCGGAAATAAATCGATAAATGTTCTGCTATAATGTCTTTGTTAAGGCCTGCTCTTAATCCTTCTGCTCCAATTTCGACATATAAATGCAAAAATGTTTTGTTATTTACATCCACGTCTTTTACGGCAAACCAATCTTCTATATCCAGTTTAGATATAGCTAAAGCCTTACTGATAGTCTCTTCGGTTATCCGGGTAAATCCAGCGATATCTATGACAGTTGGATATCTGTCCACATATGTAAAATGGGGAAGCCATATTGCTTCATCCTTATCATTCAAGGAATTACATCGGAAAATGTCTCCAGTACGGTAGCGCGCAAATGCGCCACCCTTAAAATTAGAAATCACAAGTTCATATTCATTTCCCGCAACCAGTTCATCCAATAAGTAAGTACGTGGTTTGTAATCTGACTTATCTATATTTTTTTCTACTTCGACTTTAGGTATAAACTCATAAAAATCAATATCCGGATAAAATACTAGTCCGTCTTTTTTCCATGACTCAACAGCCACGCAACCACATTCAGTACCACCAAACAATTCAAGTGGCTTTACTCCCCAATATTCTTCAATCTTAGGCTTAAGACTAGCGGTATCAGTCCCGGCAATAGCCAAACCTTTTAGCGTCCAAATATCCTTAGGTTTAATGGGAATTCCTTCTTGTTTACTATTAAGCCATGCTTTTAGAAGTCGGGAGTTCATTTTAGCCGAGTTCTTTATTAAGCTAATACCATCGCCAGAGCCATCTGATGAAGCGAAATTCTCTCCCATTCTGGCTACAATACTGCTTAGGCCGAAAAAGAGATCCACACCCTTTTGCATCCCCATCTTGAAGCCTTTTCTACTGCGCTCCCGGAATCCCATCTGTTGCGCTTCATCCGTTGGAGGCATAAAATTCATTGCGCAGTTGTTGGAAATCATATATGGAACTAAACCAGTTAGGTAAGGTAGAGGCGCCATGCCAAAGAGAAAATTTTCTCCACCGCGCAGCGAATAATTATATTTTGAACTGCTGGTCATAAGCAGCATTATGGCCATTATGCAATTACTATAGTTTCTAACCATTCCTTCTGTGTAAGGAGCCACCTTAACGGGTTTTTGAGCTCCTTCCCAGGTAGTCTCTATCCAAATAACGGGTTTTCCCGGTAATGCGGACTCAATTTTATCTAGCAGTATTTCTGCATAATCTTCATAAGTAGTGAGCGGAACCATTTTGCGAAACTCTTCAACGGATTTGGGATTTTTACCTTTCAATATTCGCTTTCCAAGTTCACATTTGGAATACAACTCTATTTGTTCTAGCATTAAACGATTTTGGATGTCCATAAACTGAGACAGACTTAAATCGAAGAATCCGCAGTACTCTTTCCAGACTTCCTCGTATTGTTTTTTCCGGAGTTTTTCATCCAAATACAATGTTGATCCTCCAAACTAAATCGTTTAAAAACTATTGCATGAAACACCTAATGAGCGCTGAGAAGTACTTCAATTGCGCACTTTTTAGAGGACTTATTTACTTCTATTTTTACTAAAATACCTTCCTAACGGTCTTAGGACCTCTATGTATGCTTATTAATCCCAATATATCTACATTACGCTTAGTTCAGCATATATTAAAGTAAAGCTAAATACAACAGTAATCGTAATATTTTCCAAAACTACTTCTATTTTCTTCTTTTTAGACTATTTTTTATGCTTTGCAGGGTGGGAATTAAGAACGGCACCTTTCTTATATATACGTTGTAATCACTGAACATCAATGGAAATTGCCAGCGGTCCTGAATGTAAACGTGTAAAACATCAAATGCAGTCCAAATAATTCCGGCCCAAATCATCATCATTTTCCCCGATGCCAGCCATAAGAATATACTTAAGAAAAAAAACCATATCACTCCAGGATGTCTACTCAGGGCAAACATTCCTGTATCAACAACCTTATTTCCTATATTCAAATCCAAATATGTTTTATCGAATGGTATAGCGAAGAATAACGTGTAAATCTGTAAAACGAACGAAATGATCGCAAGAATCGCAAATATTATCCTGAAATAATTAGGCAGCCAAAAATTTACTGGGCTAGTTGTCAAGACACCTATTCCAGCACCTATAAGCATTATCACACCTAGTCCGAAGGTTGCATTAAGGAGAGGATGGATTTGTTTAATCTTATTAAAATCAAAAATAAATAAAAGAATATAGGAAATGCAACCAATAATAATATACATCACCGAAATCGACACCATTCGAAAATAATTTCTACAATGTTATCATATTTGGGTAATATTTGCCATCTGCAATATACATTATTATGCTGGTACATATTAAGAAAGAGAGATACTCTCTCTGAATTAGAGGTCTAGGTTTTTTAACATTTTGACCATATCGCTTGGTCAAAACCATGTATCTCTATGCAACTGTTGGCCCTGTTACTGATCCCACAATCCATTCTTGATCCATTAGATCAAAATAAATGAATTTAGGAGCGGTCATTATATCTTTTCTGCCTAACAGAATATTTACAGCATTACTGGCAGCCAATATAGATGCCAGCGCTACGCCAATACTACACGTAGGCACTGGTCTTTGACCTTTGAGAATTTCTTGCAGCATCTCAAAAGACATTGCTTTAGTTATATATGAGGGAGTAACAGGCAACACTCTTTCTGCGGATACCGATAAATTTCCAACTAACTCCAGGTCTTGATCGGACGATATATTGTTGTATTCTTCTAGGGTCATGCCACGAGGATCGAAGATAGCTAGGAGTGCACCAAACCCAATTGCCCCTGCAAAAACATAATAAACACCCCTTTTTCTAGCTGCTCGCTGTAAATAAATAGATTCCTTCCAAGCTCCGTAATCCATTTCGTCAATAACCAAATCGGCTCCATCAACAAACTGGATTGCATCAGCGTATGAATTAATACCATTATTATTGTAGAGTATTTTAGCGGATGGATTAATGTCCAGAAGGTTTTTGCAAATTACTTCGGTCTTATATTGATCAATAGTTTCAGTAGAACAGCCATATTGCCGGTTCATATTACTTAGTTCAAATGTTCCCATATCCGTCATCTTAATACTGCCAACACCTAGTCTGGTAAGTCTCTCAGCAAGTAGCCCTCCGACCCCACCTACTCCAGCCACCGCTATTGTAGAGTTTTTCAGTTTTTCCTGCTCAGCACGGGTAAAAATGCCGATATTTCGTGTAAAACTTTCTTGATACAAATTCATAGATTTTCCCCCTTAATCAATAGCAATCATTCGTTATATATTGGTAATAGCGTCGAATTTATTATTTATTTCAGTTCTATTTGTTTCTAAGGTATTCCTCTAGTAACATCTAAATTTTTTAACCGCCTCTGAATTCGGAAAGTCGTTTATTGTATAAAAATAGCCCAAACTACTCAAATTAATAAAAAATGTTAGGGGCGAACAACATGGAATTAAATAAAGGCGAACATAGTATATTTGGATATTTTGGATCAAGCACTAAGGCTGCAAAGGCAGTAGATGCGTTAAAAAATGCCGGTCTGGTTCCAGATGAAGGCTCAATTCAACTTGATCAGATTTCCAGATTCGGAGTTACAAATAACGATGATTACAACAGTCCAATAAATAATGCGCTTACCGAACAGGGGCCGACCATTTACAGCAACAGTAATGGGGTAGATGATGGCGCCAATCCTCTTTTGGCGGCAGAAGCCGGCGAGTCTGGGGTCGGAGCCAACTACCAAAATCAAGCTGGCGGCAAATCATTTATGGTTGTACTGGTTACCGCAGAGGATAATGTCGAAAAAGCTGTGGGGATCATGAAAGCTAACGGTGGTTATGTTTAAAAATATATCCGAATAGCCAATAGGATGCCCCTGTTAGACGGTAATTGAACAGGGGCATTATTATTTATCTGCGTGGTTGGACTGTCTCCACCCGGTAAATTCTCCGAGGTTATCGGCACTGGTGCCGCTTCGCCCAAACTTCACCATGGCGCTATCTTTGGCCTGCAACCCTTCCCCCGATCAAGCTAAATTTCAGTATTCTACATATCGTACTCCCAAAAGTTTTGTGATCAACAAAACGTAGATCTCAGCGCCCTCTTCAATTTTATTCAGCAAAAACCGAGACATAGAAGTCTAAATGATTTGGCGAACCAACCGACAAATATGGAACGTATATCGAGCCCCTCTGCCTGACTCATTGATTAATTCTTTGGTAATATTTTCGAATGCTTGTTGCTTTACTTTTTTATCGGAAAAATACATTGCAAGTAGTCCTTCAATAACCGTCTTAGTGAAACAGGGTCTAGCAAGTTGGCTGGCGCAGTTGTGGGATTCCCTAATAAATAATTTGAGCCTTTCCATCATAATCTTCCGGTCCGGATAATAAAACGTAAAATTTAGATCTCCCCCGTCTCGGTCTTCAGCTTGATCAATAAAATAGTCAAGCAAAATGTGAAGCCCACATATCCAGGGGAAATAGGTCTTATACGTCAACTCGACTTCTTCAATACAGGTATCATGCTGAGATGATATTCCAAAAAGCGCAAACAAAGCCAGAGTCGAACCGGTTGCCGCGGCAAATTCATTCCATGTTATTTCGGAATATGCAGCCATTTTGCCATTGGCCCAATTTATTAGTTCATCTTCACGTAAGTCCCAGGAAATATGCTTTTTAACTTGCAAATCTACATATAGACTGACTAATTCAATAACCTTTTTCTGTATGAGACGATAGTTGGGTAATTGTAGTACGCAATAACGGCATTCCTCTACCAGCCCGACTATATACCCGCCATCATTTTGGTAAGGGTAAGAGCAATAATAGTCGCGGATAGGTTCATTAGGAGAAAGAGCATCCAGCAATGACTGGTGCAAGTCTCGGAAGGCCCTGCCATCGAAGCATTGCGTCCGATCGCATAGGTTATCTAGATAATCACAGAGAGTTTGATAAGCGACAATCAGGTTTAGCAAGAGCTCCTCGCGGTCTGGATAAGGCACTGCAAAAAATGCCCCCCCCTGACAATGAAAATCTTTGCCGGAAATACTATTCAGTGCTTGTATCCGGAGCTCAGGATCCGGGCATTGCTGCGCAAGATGTTGCCACTTTAAAAGAAGTCTGCCTACCTGAGGCAAAGTGTGTTGAATAAAATGAAATAGTTGACCTGCCTGGCCTGCGCCAGTTTTCATTGGGTAATGCAGTTCTGCCCTAAACCCTCTATCGAGATATGCTTGCTGCTTTATCACTGTACTGCCCTATTGGTTGCGGCCTGGTAGTCATCCATAGTGTGATAATATGTTTCTGCCAAGTATGAAGCCACTGATTCCAATTCTCTAACGGTCGAATTATCGGGGAGAGCAGACAAATATGAAATTCCGCGCTCGATGAATTGTTTGCTGAGCTTAAATGAATCCTCAATTGCACCACTGGCTATCAATAACTGCACAACCTTCGAAACTTCATTGGGAGCGAAACCACGATCTAAAATTACTCGTAATTGATCGCCAAAATCTGAGCTTTTCAAAGCATAGATAACTGGGATAGTTATATTTCCTTCCAGCAGGTCAGTCCCCACAGGCTTACCTAAGGTGTGACTATCGCCAATGAAATCGAGCAGATCATCAATTATTTGGTAGGCATAGCCCAGGCATAATCCGTATTGCTCCAGGTTATATGCAACCTCTTCCGGAATTTCAGCTGCCAGTACCCCGACTTTGCAACTTGATGCGAATAGACAAGCTGTTTTCCCATGGCTCTTTTGCAGGTATTGCTCCACGCTTATATCAAAATCGTTTTTAAGTGACATTTGGGTTATTTCCCCGGCACACATGGTACGAATGGTAGTTGTGATGTTCTCCATAATTGACTGCATGCCGTGTTGGTTAATAAGATTAAACGCCGTGGCAAACAAATAGTCTCCAGTCAATACACTGGCCTGGTTTCCCCACCGTTGGTTGATGCTGTCCTGACCTCTTCTGGTAGCGGCCTGATCGATAACATCGTCGTGAATCAAAGAGGCCATATGGATAAGCTCAACCGCAACGGCTACGTCTATAACTGTATTAGGACGGTAAGAACCCATAGATGCTGTCAGGAAAACCAAACGTGGTCTTAGCATCTTGCCGCTGTTAGCCATTAAATAGTTCAATATATTGTCAATGTCAGGGTTTCCTGAAGCTAGTACCTCCTGCATGCGATGGCAAACCATTTCGGATGGAAAGGTAGGGAGGTTCAGAACGCTGGCTTCCCGGATCATATCTATCAGCCCCTTTGTGGCAGTTTCTGCTAATAGCTTTCCCGAAATTATCCAGTTTATTCTGATCAGGCGGAGAGAATCTTCTTGCGCACTTGTTCATGTGCAAATAGCTCAATTGAATCATCCAATTGACAGCTAATATTTATGCCTTTTCTTTGCAGCATGCAATTAATGAAAAAGTCAGCTAAAACCGGATTTTTAGGCAAAACCGGACCGTGCAAATAGGTGCCGACCAGATTCTGAAAACGCATGCCTTCTTGCTTGTCCTCACCATTATTGCCGTAGCCTTTTACAACTCTACCTAACGGTTCAAGATTTAGATCTTCGAAATAGGTGCGGCCTCCATGATTTTCGAAGCCGACCAGAGTACTCTTGGAACCGGTTATTTCTGTTTCCAAAAGGACGTTGCCTATTAGACGTCCGGGTTTACCCACCGTATAAAATTTGAAAAATCCCAGCCCCTGCATTACTTGGCCATCAATAGCCTGGTAATAAGCCCCTAGTAATTGATAGGCTCCGCATATGCACAGTATGGGCAGCCCTCTTTGAATGTATTCAAAGAGCTGATCAGTTCTACTGACAAGATCCCTGTAGACCAAACCCTGTTCACGGTCTGATCCCCCACCCATAAAAATCATATCAATCTGATTGAAATCCAGTTCGTCTTCGAGGAATATGTTTTTTATTTCGCAGTCCAATCCAAGCCATTCCATTCTTTTTTTAAGGCAAATCAAATTTCCCCGGTCACCATAAAGATTCATTAGGTCGGGGTACATATGAACTATTGTGAACTTATCCATCAAATCACCACCTGGTAGACAATTGACAAGCATTTTTGTATCTTTTATCTGATTCCTAAATTAAGAACGATTTGCACAAGATGATATCCATATTTAGACGGACTGTCCAGGTATCCTGGTTCCAAATTTATCTTCGCTATGTTGTTGATCCCGTCTTTTGACTAATATCTTACGACAGGCAAAAAGCGCGGTATAGGTACACAATATGTAGCTAATTTCGGCGTTTTGAGCATTAACAGCCTCCTCGATCCCTTTCTCCAAAGAGGACTGTATGGCTATTTTATCGGTTGGTACCCCAGCGTATTTCATCCTAACCGCCATATCTCCGCTGCGCTGTCCGGAACACATAACCTGGTCGATAGTTGCCAATCCGCTGGTAAGCATTTCTACATCTGCATCCCAAATCCAACTGATATCGCGTCCATCGGCAGCATTATCATTTAGTGCCACAAAGATATTTTTTGAGGACGAATCCATATTAAGCATACTCAGACTTTGGTTAAACCCTGTTGGATTTTTGATTAGGATTAACACCGCCTTCCTGCCGTTGACTATAAAGGTCTCCATTCGTCCCGCCTGGGGATGAAATTCAGCCAATGCATTTTGGATGATTTCAGGATTCATGCCCGCCAGGCTAGCTACTGAAACGGATGCCAATACATTATAGGCATTGTAGAATCCTTGATATGGGCTTTCTATCAATAATCCATTAATATCAAATTTGATCTTAGGGGTTAAATGAAGATCAGAGGCGACAAAATCGAGTCCAGGATTCTGGTTGCCACACCGGGGACATTTAAAAGCACCTAGTTGGGCGTAGTGAAAACGCAGGTATTGCAGCTCCTGCCCGCAAATTGTGCAATAACGTCCTTCTCGGCTGTAGGATCCTTCCAGTGTGTCATAGTCAGTTTCAGCAAATCCATAATACCGGCAGCGCAAGCCGGTGGCCGCTTCAAATCCTGACTGAAGTGGATCATCACCATTTAAGACCAGTTCTATGGCGGTGTCCTTGAGGGCAGTCTTAATGAGACTTATGGTATGGTCCAGCTCACCAAACCTGTCCAACTGATCACGAAAGAAATTGGTTACTAGAAGGTAGCGGGGCTGAATTATTGGCAGTAAAAGCGGAACATTAGCTTCATCGGTCTCCAGAAGAGCATAATCGAATTGGCGGGTTCCCATTACATTTGTCTGGCGTATGAAGGCAGTGGTAATACCGGTAAGCATATTGGCTCCGGCTTGATTGTGCACCATTGAAAAGCCATGTGCTTTGATGACGGCTGCTACCATATTGGTGGTGGTGGTTTTGCCATTGGTTCCGGTTACGATAATAGTACTGCGGATTATTTTGCTGCTTAAGTCCTTTAGAAGGGAGGGATATATTAGGCTCGCAACCTTGCCTGGCAAGTTGCTGCCCTGGTTGCCTGCCATACGGCTGGCAAATATAATTATTTTTCCTACTAAAATAGCTACTATTTTACGTGCATATGCCACCGTTGAATAATTCCTTTATTAACGTTTTAGGATCCAATCCAGGTATTAACCTTTTTAAGATTACGTGACTGATGGTAGTCAACGTCAAGCATCTGCATGTAGACCTGCTCCAGTTTTAAAGCCATATTCTGCGATGACATCTGCTCGGCTTTAATCTTGGCATTGGCACGCAAACGCAAATAGTAGGCATCATCCATTAAAATGCGGCATGCCACGTTCGCGAATTCATCGCAGTCCTCCCGAGTCAAGCAGCCGTCT
>CAZOZX010000041.1:0-1815 GCA_964584415.1 uncultured Syntrophomonas sp. | reverse complement strand
CATTTCTCTTACTCCTGATGCCTCCACTGCCACCACGGGCAGTCCGGCGGCCATAGCCTCTATGAGTACCAGCCCTTGAGTTTCTGTAAGGGAAGAGAAGACGAAAAGGTCGGCTGAATAATATGCATTGACCAAGGATTCAAAAGGCAATTGACCAGTAAATATTACATCCTGCTCGTTTAAACCAAGATTTATACATAGAGCTTTAAGCTCATCCTCCAATGGTCCGCCGGCAACCAAAACCAAGCTGGTTTTAGGCATTCTATGTTTTATCCGGTGGAATGACTCAATTAAAAAGGGTAGGTTTTTCTCCTGGCTTAGACGTCCGGCAAATAATAAAATTTTGTTACTGGGAGGAATAGGGTAGTTCTTGCGCAGCCAGTAGCAATCACCACCAGTAAATTTCTCCAAAGGGATACCGGTTGGCACCACAGTAATAGGAGTAGTCACCATTTGGCTCTTAATGATCGATTCGATTTCAAAGGATGGTGCTATTATATGATCACATTCGTTACAAAAATGGCGGCTGTACTTAATTGTAACATCCTTAACCAGCTCTTGGGCCATTGGCAGATAGTGAACGTATTGATCATAACGGGTGTGATATGTAAATAAAAGCGGCAGATCAAATTTTCGAGCATAGTGAAGACCCACTCTCCCCATAGTGAAAGGAGAATGTACATGTATAAGATCCAAATGCAGCTTCTTCATTAGCGCCAGCATTCCAGGATTCAAAGGCAGTGCCAGTGTATAACCGGGATTGGTTGGCGCCGGGATTGATATGTACCGATAAACATTTTCTTCCTCATCTTCATGATGAGGATATTTAGGGGCAAAAATATATATTTCATGACCGAGGCGGGTCAGCTCGTCCCGAAAGGTGGAAATAGAAGTCACCACTCCACTGGTATAAGGCTTATAACTCTCAGTGAAGATGCCGATTTTCAATCATGCTACCCCCTTTATAGAATTATTTACTATTACTATTCTACCATTATTGACTATTTCAATCACAGTGCTGCTCTCAGGACAGTTGCTCGGTACGGTATTGATCCAGGGCATTGTTTATTCGGTCCAGCTCAATGTGGAGCACCTGGAGATGGCCGGCCAGATCGGCCGGGTGGACCATGTTGGCCGGCAGCATCCCGCTCCAATATAGGGACTGTTGATAGAGTTCTTCATTGTTCTGGATCAGTTGCTCCAGTTCATGTTTCTTCTTTAACAATTGAGCTTGTTCATTCAATCCCAGCACCTCATATCTTTCCCTGCGGCAGGTGGAAAACATCGGTGTAAATCTGGTTTTGCACAATTTCTATGATCTCCGCGATGAAATCACCGATCAAGGGCATATTGATTACCACCAACCTCTGCAGCAGGTATATTACCAGGGCCGCCAGCAGGGTGAAACCTATCGCCATTCCAAATCCCCGTACCACTCCGATCCAAAAGTTCACGAACAGTAACCGGCGAGGATTATGGACCATATCAACATATTCAGTGATACCGGTCTTTTCCATGGCCACGGACAGATCATCCAGTTTGGCGGAGATGTCCTCCAGAAGGCCTCGGTCGCTTTTGGTTTCCGGCTTTTCATCCATAGCAGCCCGCTCCTTATAATATTATTCCTTGGTTGGGGCAAATAAATACTGTCAATTGTTCAGGGAGTGAATCGGCGCGGGTATCCTGCCTCGCCGGTTGATAAACCCGGCCGGCGAAAACCGGTTGACTTTCATGACTGGGGCCCGGCCCAGCAAGCCGCCAAATTCCACCCAATCTCCTTCCTGCTTGCCTGGTGCCGGTATGATCCTTACTGCC
>CAZOZX010000040.1:0-17137 GCA_964584415.1 uncultured Syntrophomonas sp. | reverse complement strand
TGTGCCGACGGCTAACCGCTTGTCAGGGTGAAGACCTGACAAATCTGCTTATCGATGCTGTGGAACAAATTATTGAGCAGTTCGGTATTCAAAATCATACCCTGAAGCTTTATATGCTCCAATACGTGGATACTTTATTGCCAAGACTAAGAAGTGCAAGACAATATGGCCATCTGCGCAATATAGCCATTGTTGATGACGAAATTGAATACGCTGCGGATGTGCTTTTTGATTCTGGTCCGCGTATGAGTGATTCGGAGTTTCGCAGCCTGGTATCTAGAATAATGGACGTCGGGACTACCCAGGAACGTATCGGCCAGGTGATGACCGGAATCCATTCACTCAGTGATTTCATCGACTTGATGGAATCGGACTGCCTATTTGAAACCGATTGGCCGGTTTTGTTCAGCGGCCTGGGGGACATGGAATTGTCGCTCCTGACACGGGTAGTATACCTGGAATATATCAAAAGCGATCCGCTCGGTTTTACCCTCAGCCAGGCCAGCGTAGAATCGCCAGACAAGTTGTGGCAGATAGAATATGCTAAATTTCTTGAAGGACTCGACCCCCAACGCCTGGACTCCATCGACCATCTCCTGCGCGTCTCCGTCCAATCACGGTGATTAGGGCAAACAAAAAACCAATCCCTTATTGAGATTGGCCGGTGATATAAATTTGGTGGAGACGAGGGGATTCGAACCCCTGACCCCCTCGTTGCGAACGAGGTGCTCTCCCAGCTGAGCCACGCCCCCACAGCAGTTGGTGCAGACAACTATACCGCACACCTTATTTCGTAAATTCCTCATCCATTATAAAGTGTACTCACATTAAAAGTAAAGTGGCCAAAATGAGCTTGAATTAGTATAGGTTATTCAAGTTTCAAGATCATATTGTTGAATAATGGTCAGGAACAAATTAATTCATTGATTCATTTGCTTTTTGTGTAGTCATCTGATATGCTTTGACTGGCTCGATAAATTGAGGAATAATAGACCTTCTAAATGCTCTAAACTAAGGGGAGTAACGGACGATAGGTGCTACCCTTGATATGGAGCAAAAATTTTAGGAGGTTTTTTTAATGAACTCAGACAAAATGCTTACTTGTAGGGATTGTGGCAGTGAATTTACTTTTACTGCTTCCGAGCAGGACTTCTACGCGGAAAAGGGATTTACCAATGAACCTGGTCGCTGCCCGGAGTGCCGCGCGGCCCGCAAAGCTGAATCAAGACGGGGCGAACGAGGAGGGTATGGCCAATCAGAACGTCAGATGTATGACGTGACTTGTGCGAACTGTGGTAAACCAACCACGGTACCATTTAAACCCAACGGCGAAAGACCAGTGTACTGCAGAGACTGCTTTACTCCCCAGCCCAGAAGGAATAGTTGGTAAAATAACCGCGGTTGTTAGGTGCTTAAAGAGTGCTAACTCAATAAAGTAATATTGTTTTTTCAACTGCTAATATTAATACCAAGGTATTTAGAGCGGGAAACTCGATTCATTATGAGTGCCCGTTCTTTTTCTTTTTTCAAAGGACATCTTATAGCCTTTAATACTCTCGGGGTGGAAACTACCCCCGAAAATAAATAACAGGTCGATCTGCATCCTCTGATTTATGGTAAGTCAAAAAGGGCCGTATTTATATTACGGTCCTTTCTCATTCAGAAAGATATCACATGCAAATTATATATTATAACATACCTTAAAAATGTGTGATACAATTTAATTACTGCTATAAAGATAAAAAACTAAGTCTGCATACACTTCATATTGTTTCACCATTCAAAATTGTAGACTTAAGAAAGAGATATTTATATGTTTGAAGTCAATGATTATGTTGTATATGGTTCAACCGGAGTATGCCAGATTGTAGATATTACTAAAGAACAAAGTGCAGATAACCAGGAAATTGATTATTATGTTTTAAAACTAGTTTTCGACAATAATGACAATAGTAATATGACAATAAAGACACCCATAAATAGTACAAAAGTTTCAATAAGAAACATTATAACCAAAGAAGATGCTTTATCTTTAATAGCATCTGGGTCAGACAAGGAATCCATCTGGATATATGATGAAAGGAAAAGAAGTGAAAATTTTAAAAGCATTCTTAAAAGCGGGGAATGCAAAGGATGGCTAGAACTCATTAGGACGATAAGACTCCAGAGAATAGAAAAAGATGCTCTGGGCAAAAAACTCTCTAAGAGAGACGAAGATATTATGCGGATTGCCGAAAAAAACCTAAATGAAGAATTTGCACTTGCTTTAAACATTTCACCCAATGAAGTGGATAGCTTCATTCTTGAGCATGCTTAATGAATGACTGCTTGGCTAAGAAATTAAGAGTGCCCATAAGCCGGTGAAACCCGTTTTAGAGCGGGTTTCACTTCTTAAATCCAAAAGGTACATATATTCAATCAAAATGGAGAGGCAATTTGCTGCCGATCAGGACGGGGAATAAGACTGATGATCCCACCAATCCTCGGTTAAATCATCATATATTCTTTCCATGGAATCCAAATGGGTAATCTCCCAATCGGCCAGGTAGGCGTAGAGTTCCTTGGCCTGTGGAATCGTGGTTTTCTCAGCGGCCTGGCGATAATAGTCGATGGAGGCCTTTTCCATCATGATAGCGATATGAAAAATGGATATTTCCATGGCATTTTTGGAGTCCATAGTGCGGGTGGCGGTAAAGATCTGCGGGGAGGGGGATCCTTTAACCTTTAGTTCTTCCGGCTTGATCTCTTTCTCCGCTGCCAGGTTGGTAAGTATCTCCCGCAGCATCCCCTGATGCTTTTGTTCATCCTCGGCCAGGTAGAGGAAAGCCGTCTTGCTGTCGTTATCAATAGTTTCCCGGGCGGCTCTTTTGTAGAACTTTTCACCCTCGATTTCATTGAGAATGGCGGTTTTAAGTATTTTAATCTCGCTTTGCTCCATCGCTCAAACACCTTCCTTATGTATCTTTTCTCTTATTGTAACAAACATAGAGTATAGGCATACACTGGTTCAACATATAGCCTTTAAATTATTCTAAAGGCCGATTAAGAGTTTGGTTGGTGGCGTTGAGAACTTGCTCCAGAATCGGAATGCTGTCGGGACCTAAAACGGGTTCAGTCCCGGCCTGGATAGCCGCAATTGTGGCTTCGATCGGAACTACCCGGAAGGTACGCTTTTGCCCTACATAGTAAGGGTGTATATAGATGGGGGTGTAATTGACCCCGGTGAGAACGGCCTCGCCATCGGTCAGGTTTTTAGTGAATTGCAGGTTTAAAATCACACCGCTGTTGCGTTCCACTCCGTTTTGGTTGCCCATGGAATTTCCCATCGAGTAGATCACAAATTTATCCTTGCCATCGACATTCATAATCTCCATCGGCTGGATGACGTGGGGGTGACTGCCAAGGATGACATCAGCCCCCTTGGCGAATAGATCCTTGGCCATCTGGCGTTGTTGGGCTGTGGGATAGGGGCTGTATTCCACCCCCCAGTGGAGGATTACCACTATCAGGTCGACCTGAGGGCGCAGAGTGGTGATGTCACGCATCATCTTATCCCGATCCAGGAAGTTGTAGAAATAGGGTTTATCGGCCGGAACCGGGATCCCGTTGGTAGAATAGCTGTAGGCCAGATATGCGACTTTCACCCCGTTAAGATTCTTAATCAAAAAGCTCTGGCTTTCCTGCTGGCTCTTATAGGTACCGGTGGTATCCATGCCCGCATTACGCAGCACATCCATGGTGCGCAGGGCCCCCTGATAGCCGCGATCCAAAATATGATTATTGGCGGTCACCACCAGGTCGAAGCCGGTATTTTTTAAAGCTGGGGCTATATTATCGGGGCTGTTGAAAAGGGGATAACCGGTATAGCCTGAGGATGGACCGGCAAGCGCACATTCCAGGTTGACCGAGGCATAATCACCGGCACTGATAAGGTGTTTAACCGGAGCATATAGATGGTCGAAATTATACCTGCTGCCCTGTAAACCGGAGGCAATCACGGTGTTATGCATGAGGATATCGCCGGTGGCTACCAGGTTTATGGTGGTTGAGTCGGCCAGCACCGGCCTTTGGTCGGATTCAGGAATAGAAAAAATAATGAAATAACGGCTGTACATGCGGCTGTTGACGGTAACCAGGGACCCGCCTTTGGTAAACATGATCCCGGCTCCCATTTGTTCTTTATAGGCCCAGCCGCGGGCAGCCATCAGATTGACCAAAGGTGTTATGCCGGATGAACTCTCGGCCAGGTAAGTCTCGGTCTGCCCGGGTACGGCAGATATATCGGCCGATTTGACTATAAGTTGGGCAGCCGCTGAAGCCATAGGCAGGATACTGCCTTCCTGGCGATAGAGGGGGGTAACCTTGATAAAGGCTGCTGCGAACACCAATAATAATATGACCAGCAACAGTAATTTTTTTCTCAACAAAGGTCCTCCTGACAATGCTATATGTCCAAGCATTAGATGAGAGTATGTGGGTCCTATTATATCGTATATCAAGCCAGTATGGAAAAGGGGCGATGGCAGGAGGAATGAGCTTGCCCCGGCTGGTCGGGTTGGATAAAATGAATTATAACCGTTTTACAAAAATCCCATATATTACGGATTGGAGGCAGGAAAATGGCTAACAGCTATAAAATTAACCGGGACGATACTGTTTTAGTTATTGTTGATTTACAGGAAAAACTGATGGCGGCTATGAGACACCGCGAACAGGTATACAGTAACACCAAGCTGCTGCTGACAGCGGCGAAACAGATGGGTATCCCGGTTATAGTTACCGAGCAATATCCGCGTGGTCTGGGCAGCACGGTAGAGGAAGTAAAAACCAACCTGGGAGAATATACGCTGGTCGAGAAGATTAAATTCTCAGCATTCGATGATATTAAGGATGCGCTGGAAGCAACCAATCGTAAAACCGTCCTGCTAACCGGCAGTGAAACCCATGTTTGTGTGTTTCAAACCGCCCGGGACCTGGTGGCAGCCGGCTATAATGTTCAGACGGTGAAGGATGCCATTTGTTCGCGCTTCAAGGACAATTACCTCAATGGGTTGGAACTGATGAGAGGGTTAGGAACGATTGTTACCAACACCGAAACCATTTTATTTGATTTAATTGGAGTGGCGGGCACCCCCGATTTCAAAGTAATATCGCCTTTACTGAAATAGGCGTCTTGACAGATTAAGCAAAAGGTAATAAAATTATGCCTTGGGCGCATACGTCCGTGAATTTGTTGGAAGACTATGACCCGTACCTTATGCGGCACTACGATCTAGTAATGCCGTTAAATTTTTGGCTTTTTTGACAGAAGGAGAGGAAATACTTGTTATGCTCAACAACCTAAGGAATATTGGTATAATCGCTCATATCGATGCCGGAAAAACTACCACTACCGAGCGGATATTATATTATACTGGTTTAACCCATAAAATCGGTGAAACCCACGATGGGGCCAGTGTTATGGATTACCTCGATGTGGAAAAGGAACGCGGGATAACCGTAACTTCCGCTGCCACCAAGTGTGTTTGGAAAGGTATCAGTATTAACATTATCGACACACCCGGGCACGTTGATTTTACTGCCGAGGTAGAAAGAAGCCTGCGTATTTTGGATGGCGCCGTGGTCATCTTCTGCGCCAAGGGCGGGGTGGAGCCCCAATCGGAAACAGTCTGGCGCCAGGCCGATAAATACCGGGTACCGCGCATCGCTTATGTCAATAAAATGGATGCTATCGGGGCCGATTTCCACCGGGTAATTGAGCAGATTAAAAAGCGCCTGGGCGGTAATCCTCTGGTGCTGACCCTGCCTGTGTTTGAAGACGAGAATTTTACCGGGATCATCGATCTGATTAAGATGAACTACCAGACCTTTGCCGGCAGCCTGGGTAACGATGTCAAGGAAACCGAGATTCCGGATCAATACCTTGAAGAAGCTCAAAAATGGCGTTTGGAACTGGTGGAAAAGCTGGCCGAGACCAGTGAAGTACTCTTGGACTTGTATTATAATAACCAGCCCATTGACGATCAGTTATTGATGCAGGCCATTCGCGAAAATGTAGTTGAAGCTACCATGGTGCCGGTAATATGCGGCAGTTCCTATCGTAACATCGGGGTTCAGACTTTGCTGGATACGGTAGTAAACTACCTGCCTTCACCACTAGAAAAGGGAACCACCAAAGCTCTGGATCTGGACAGCGGTGAACACATTGAAATTAGCCCGGAGGACGATATCTTTTCAGCCCTGATTTTCAAGATTGTAAGTGACCGGCATGTGGGCAAATTGGCTTTCACCAGGGTTTACTCCGGTTCTGTCAAGGCTGGTTCATATGTTTATAACAGCACCAAGGGGAAAAAAGAGAGAGTGGGGCGGCTGGTAAAAATGCACGCCAACCACCGCGAAGAAATTGAAGAGATCAAAGCCGGCGATATTGCAGCGTTTATAGGTTTGAAGGATGTTGGCACCGGGGATTCCATTTGTGATGAAACCACGCCGGTTCTGCTTGAATCGATTGATTTCCCTGAACCAGTAATACAGATTGCGGTGGAGCCCAAGACCCAGGCCGACCAGAGTAAGATAGCCGAGGCCCTGGCCAAGATATCGGCCGAGGACCCTACCTTCAAAATGATCTATAACAAGGAAACCGGGCAAACCCTGCTGGCGGGGATGGGTGAACTCCATCTTGAAGTAATAACCGAACGTCTGGCCAAGGAGTTCCATGTGGGGATAAATATCGGTCAGCCCGAAGTTGCCTATAAAGAAACTATCACCAAGGAAGCTGAGCATGTTACCCGTTATGTCAAACAGACTGGCGGCAAGGGCCAGTTTGCTCATCTGGTATTGAAGCTGGAGCCGGGTGAAGGCTTTGAGTTCGTTAATAAAATCGTGGGTGGGGTAATTCCCAGGGAATATATACCCGCCATTGAAGCCGGGGTTAAACAAGCCCTGGAAGAGGGCGTACTTAAGGGTTATCCCGTGGTTGATGTCAAGGCCACCCTGCTGGACGGTTCCTTCCACGAGGTGGACTCTTCCGAGATGGCCTTCCGGACTGCTGCCATGATGGCAACCCGGGAATGCTTGAAGAAAGCCGGACCGCGCTTGATGGAACCGGTGATGCGCCTTGAGGTTACTTCTCCGGAGGAATTTACCGGGAATATTATTAACAACATCAGCAACCGCCGCGGCAAGTTGGATTCCATGGAGATGCAAAACAGTACCCAGATTATCCGCGGTTATGTGCCCCTGGCGGAAATGTTCGGCTATTCAACTGTTCTGAGGTCGAGCACCCAGGGAAGAGCCGGGTTCTCAATGGAGTTTTCTCATTATGAGGAGAGGCCCATGGCATCCTAATTAGATATTTTTGATGGCAGACGGGGGTGTTGCAAATGAATGACGAATTTATCCTGGATGCTCTAAGAGATATTGCCAAAAAAATAGCTGGGCTTAAGGAGTTCCATGCCGCGGTTATTATCAAGACCATCGAGGACTATGAACGCGAGGGCGTGGATGAACTGTTCATCGAACAACAGAAGGCCCAGTTAAAAAAAGTTTATGAAAAAATAGCGGAATTAGAGGCGAGAGGCAAGAAACTTATAGAACGGTTATAAAGATGGATGAGCCCATCGTCCCAAAATAAATAATAAAAACAAATATAATCGGCAATGTTTATACATTAGCCGGTTATTTTTTTTGGCCTTACCCATAATAATTATTGACATATGCTCATAATAATTTTATACTTCAATCGTAAATGACATATGTCAAAAACCAAAAGGAGGTGACATCATGCCGCGAGGAGATGGAACGGGCCCGGATGGCAAAGGCTCAGGCGGTGGAGGTGGATGCCGGTCCAGAATGAGCAGAGGGGGTAATGGAAGGCGGGCAAATCCTAGCCAGCTTAATTTTTGTGAATGTCCCAGTTGTGGCAACAAGGTACCCCAAAAAGCCTGGACACCATGCAGTACAGAGAAGTGCCCCCAATGTGGCTCGACTATGATCAGGCCCTAACCAGGATCGAAAGGAGAGATAAGCATGCCGGGAAGAGATAGAACAGGACCGTTTGGACAGGGTCCCATGACGGGAAGAGGTTTAGGAATGTGTGCTGCAGGAGTCAATGCACTCCGGAATGGCGCCCGGTTTGGATGGGGTCTAAGGCGCGGAATAGGTTTTGGCCCCGGATTTGGAATGGGTCCAGGTTTTGGTTGGAGCGCAGGCAGGCGACTAGGAAGAGGACTGGGTTGCGGAATGTTGCTGGGAATGGGATTGGGTTATGGATGTATGCGAGGATTGCGCCGGCATTTGAGTGGTCGCGGCGGGACAGAAGAAAATCTTCTGCATGAAGAAAAGCAACGCCTGGAAAGTAGGTTGGAAGCACTAAACAAGCAAATAGAGGGTATGGCTGGGGAAGGCCAGTGATTCTCTCGTTCTGGTTTTTCAATCGAAAAAGAGGAGATATGGATTATGTCAAGACCCAGAAAGTGGAGAAAAGTCTGCTGCATGCCGGGAAGCGACCGGTTTGGTCCGCTAAACAAAAATTTTAATCAGGAATACTGCGTGGTTATGTCAGTGGAAGAATACGAGACTATAAGACTAATTGACCTGGAGGGTTTTACCCAAGAGAAGTGTGCCGATAGGATGAATATTGCCCGCACTTCCGTTCAGCGAATGTATAACGATGCCCGGCAAAAGCTGGCTGACTCTCTGGTAAATGGAAAAGCATTAAAGATTGAAGGCGGGGACTACCAGTTATGTGACGGCTCGGAGGAAGAATGTGACTGTGGAGGGTGCCTGCGTCACCGGTACAGGCGGAAAGACTTAGTCAGAAATATTTTGGACCAGAAGGAGGACCGGAAATGATCATTGCTATTCCTGTTGACGACCAGACTTTAGAAGATAAGGTATGCATATCTTTTGGCCGGGCACCATATTTCCTCGTTTATGATACTGAAAGCGGAAACAAATCTATTATTAACAATAGCGGTGCATCCAGCCAGGGGGGTGCCGGAATCAAGGCTGCCCAGACCGTGGTCGACAGCGGGGTTGGTGTGGTCCTGACACCCAGGTGCGGCGAAAATGCCGCCGAGGTAATCCAGGCTGCCGGGATAAAGATGTATAAAACCAACGGCGATTCCATAACGGAAAATATCAACGCTTATAAAGAAGGCAAACTAGAGATCTTGGAAAATATTCATCCCGGTTTTCATGGAAAGGGAGATCAATAGGATGAAAATCGCGGTTCTAAGCGGTAAGGGCGGCACCGGCAAGACACTTTTATCCGTGGGCCTGGCTGCTGTTGCTGGAAAGTCTGCCTACATCGACTGTGATGTAGAAGAGCCCAACGGCCATCTTTTCTTTAAGCCTGTCAATATCGCAGCCGAGAAGATAGCCATCCGGATTCCGGTTGCAGACCAGCAACTCTGTAACGGCTGCCGGGTATGTACTGACTTTTGTAAGTTCAATGCCCTGGCTTACATCCGCGATCAACTGCTGATTTTTGAAGAAGTCTGCCACTCTTGCGGAGGTTGTGCCCTGCTATGCCCGGTGCATGCCTTTTCCGAAAAAGACAAAGTTGTTGGCGAAATAAGGCGGGGCGTTTCCGGAGATGTACAGGTTATCAGCGGAATCCTTAATATCGGAGAGGCTTCCGGGATACCGGTGGTAAAAGCACTTTTGAATGATATCCCGTCAGGGACTGCTTTTATCGATTGTCCTCCCGGGAGTGCCTGTATCGTAATGGAAAGCATCAAGGATGCTGACTACTGTATCTTTGTAGCTGAACCAACCATTTTTGGAGTACACAATTTGGTGATGGTATATGAACTGGCCAAAATATTCAATAAACCTCACGGGGTGGTATTAAATAAGTGTTTGCCGGGGGGGGATCCGGCGGAGGAGTTCTGCCGGCAAAAAGGGATCAAGGTTTTGGGTAAAATTCCTTTTGATCAGGATCTGGGGATTATGAATTCCAATGCATTAATTGCGGCCCGGGAGGATGAAAGCTGGAGGGACATATTCAAGACCTTGCTGCAAAATGTGATGGAGGAGGTGCACCATGAAGCAGCTATTAATCCTTAGCGGCAAGGGCGGTACAGGTAAGACCACCATCGCCAGTGCCTTCATTAAACTAGCCAATGCCAGAGTCTATGCTGATTGCGACGTGGATGCACCCAACCTGCACCTGGTTATGAAACAGGAGTCTGAGCCCATACGGAGAGATTACTATGGTATGGCCAAGGCACATATTGATGAAGATTTATGTATCCAGTGTGATCTGTGTCGGCAGAACTGTAATTTTGAAGCCATAAAGGATGTCTATGAGGTGGACTTTTTTGCCTGTGAGGGGTGCGGTGTTTGTGAAGCCATTTGCCCCACCGAGGCGGTATCGCTTATTCCGGCCTTAGCCGGGGAGTTGATGTTATACCGTAATGATCACGTTTTCTCTACCGCCCAGCTTAAGATGGGCAGCGGCACCTCGGGGATGCTGGTTACCGAGGTAAAAAAACAAATGAAATCCGTAGTTTTGTTTACTGATCTGGCTGTTATCGATGGGTCTCCAGGTATAGGGTGTCCGGTCATTGCTTCGCTCAGTGGGGTGGATATGGTTTTAATTGTTTCCGAACCATCCGTGTCAGGAATTAGTGATATGGAGCGCATCATCAAGACAGCGCAGCAATTCCAGACCAAGATCGCGGTTTGCGTCAACAAATACGATATCAACCCGGTAAAAACCCAGGAAATAGAATGGTTCTGCCAGCAGGCGGATTTGCCTTTGGTGGGCCATATTCCTTACGATCCCGAAGCGATCCTGGCTGTCAATGAAGGCCAAAGCATTGTTGACCGGGATTGCATAGCCGGGCGGGCAATCCAGGATGTTTTCTGTAATACCATGGCTATACTCCACCAGGAATAGGGACGCATCAGCTTTTCCATCGATCGGTTGGACAGTGCAGATATTTCAACAAAAGAAGGAGGAAAGAAAATGAAAATAGCGGTTGCTAGTGAAAATGCAATGGTTACAGAACACTTCGGGCATTGCATAAACTTCAACATTTACGAAACTGAAAATGGACAAATTACTAAAAGTCAATCTATTCCCAACCCGGGACATCGACCCGGCTTTTTACCCAATTTCTTGCACGACCTGGGAGTCAACGTGATTATTTCGGGAGGAATGGGAGCCGGTGCTATTGATATTTTTAATGAGAAAGGGATTGAAGTGATCATTGGCGCCAGCGGCAGCGCCGAGGCCGCAGCCACTGCTTATCTGCAGGGTTCGCTGGTATCCACCGGATCGGTATGCCATGAACACCAGCACCATGATGAGTGCGGGCATAATTAGTTACTGGAACTGAACCGTATTAGCCAGGTCATTCAATTCATCCATGGAAATATTGCCGCTGTATGTAACGGTTTTCATCTGGTCACCGATCAGGATCCAGCGGGCTAGTGCATTTAACCCGGAATCTCTGGCATCGTTAAGCGCTTGGTTTTCCGCGGTTGGTTCAATGAAAGGTTCTACTGTTATTTGAATCCTAGTCTGGTCGTCGCTGCTGGAGTATTCATATATGGTTTTCGTGCTGGCACTTATGTCTACCTGGCGCAGCTGCAGGTTAGACGGGACATTAACCGGTGCCTGGACCGGCTCCACCGATTCCAGGGCAGTACCATTTACATCGGTGGGGTTGGGAGCTGCAAGGGTTTTGCCAGTTACGACCGGACCATTATCGGTAAGAATCGATACTCTATCAGGTTCCTCTGCTGGAGTGGTGGAGACAACTGACGGGGTGGCCCGCAAGCCTAATACTTCCGGAGAGGTGGAGCTGTCTGAAACAGTAGGGGTAATAGTATTATCGGTTGCCAGCGGGCTTGGATTGGCATCCAGCAGCGTAACCGGGGCTGAATCATTATATGCAACTTGGTTTTCCGCCGTACCAGCATCTTTTAGTGCAACTGCATAGGGAGCAACTGCGGCATCACCTTGGATGCCGGAATTATCCGCCACATTGGCATATTTTGGGCTGTTAAAGAACTGCGAAGCATACAGGCACAGGGCAATGACCGCTGCCGCCGCCAAAAGCCCGCTATACCATAATTTGCGGCTGCGAATAGGTGCGACACCCGGATTAAGCTGGCCAATCGCGGCCATTATCCTAGGGGTAAAATCGGCTGGTAAATCAGGAATATCGGAAGTGTCCCGCAAAACCTCATTTTCCAGGCGAGTCCACTGGTACACGTGCTGGCAACTATCACATTCTTTTAAATGCTTACTGATTTTCAGATAGGCTTGGGGGGAGACTGAATCGTCACAGTAATCATAGATCTGGTTATTTAGCTCTTGACAATCCATCTTGTAACCCCCTTTCGTCCCTATTTCTGTTGATTGCTTTTCGTAATGATTTGCGGGCCCGGTGTATCTTGACTTCTATGTTTTCTTTGTTGACCCCTAGGACCTCAGCTATTTCCTGGTTGTCGAGCTCCAACTGGTAACGCAGGGCCAGCACTATCTGGTAGCTTTCCGGCAATGAATCAAAGGCGGTTTTGATCTCGGTTTTCAATTCATTGCGCTCTAGAAACAACTGAGGGTCACCGTAATCATTGCGGTGGTCTTCCTGCTGGCTATAGGTTTCATCGAAATTCAAGGTTATAACCTTGTTCTTCTTGCGCAGAGCGCTGATGGTGGTGTTAATCGCAATCCGGTGTATCCAGGGGGCAAATCTTTTGCTGCTATCATACTGGTGCAGTTTCTGGTAAACAGTAATAAAAACGTCTTGGCTAATATCTTCGGCTTCCTGGTATTGTCCGGTCATACGGTATATAATGGTAAACACCGAATTTCTATAGCGGTTTACGATTTCTTCAAAAGCAGAAATATCACCACGTAGAGTACGGGCGGTTAGCATCTCGTCGGTTGGCACAGCGCGGTCCTCCGTTCACTCTAATCTATATACGGATTGTTGGTGACTAACTTACACTTATGGCTACTTAATAATATAACACGAATTATAAGCAGCTTTAAGGTGTTTTTGGCCCGGGGCAATACTTCCGATAAACCCTGGGTAGGGAGATAAATGAGGATGTAATGAAAATTCTAGTTGACGCCGACGCTTGTCCGGTGAAAAATATTATCGAAGAGATAGCCGGGCAATTTTGCCTGGAAGTGATAATGGTATCCAATATCAATCATCTCATCGACAGCCAATATGCGTCGGTAGTAGTGGTTGATGGGGCATCACAGTCAGCCGATATTGCTATAATAAATCTAGCCAAGCCAGGCGACATTGTGGTGACCCAGGATTACGGACTGGCTTCGATGGTGATGGCCAAAGGCAGCAGAGCTTTGACGCCAGGAGGGAAGATTTATACCGATGAAAACATAGATCGTTTATTGCTGAGCCGTTTCCTGAATCAAAAAGCCCGCCGCGCCGGGGAAAGAATTAAGGGGCCAAAAAAGCGTGCAGCTCAGGATGATAAGAAATTTGCCAAGAGTCTGCAGCAGATTATTGAGCAGAATAAAACTAATATAAATCCATAAATCAGTTAACAGTCCCGTACAGGATAATTTAAGATATAGAAATCCTGGTTGTGGGCATAATTAGAGATCGACGTTTTAGAAAGGGGAAATATTTAATGTCCGAAAAATGTAATACCTGTCCCTCCAGCGGCAGCTGTGGTGTCGACCCAGATGCCTGCGGAGTGGAAATCGAGAAATCTATCCTTGGTTCCCGTAATAATATCCGCAATGTTATTGTGGTTATGAGTGGTAAAGGTGGAGTTGGCAAATCTTCTGTAACCGGCCTATTGGCAGCCGCATTGGCCCGGCAGGGCAAGAGAGTAGGGGTGCTTGACGCCGATATTACCGGGCCCAGTCAACCCCGCGCCTTTGGTTTAACCGGCCCGGTGCCGATGAAAGCATCCGAATATGGCATCATTCCGCCTGACGGTCCTATGGGTATAAAAATATTATCGGTGAATTTCTTCCTGCCCAATGAGGACGACCCGGTAGTATGGAGAGGACCAATGCTGGCTGGAGCTGTAAATCAATTCTGGGGTGAAGCTGATTGGGGCGATCTTGATTATATGGTGGTAGACCTTCCACCCGGAACCGGGGATGTACCTCTTACCGTCATGCAGTCATTGCCGGTTAGCGGAATTGTGATTATATCTTCACCGCAGGAACTGGCTGCCATGGTGGTAAAAAAGACTATCAAGATGGCCCGTAAGATGAATATTCCGATCCTGGGTCTGATTGAAAATATGAGTTATGCTATTTGCACCAACTGCAGCGAAAAACTCGAGATTTTTGGTAAGAGTCAAGGGGCTCAGGTAGCTGCCGATTCCGAAATCGAATTTCTAGGTGGAATGCCCTGGGACATGACATTGAATCAACTGATCGACCAGGGAAAAATAAGTGAGTATACCTCACCGGAAATAAACGCTATAGTTGAAAAGATAATGGTCAAACTACCCTAAATTATGCAAAAGATATGTTCTTGGAACGTCAATGGGATAAGAGCGGCTCAAAAAAAGGGGCTGGTGGACTGGATGTTGGGTGAGGGTCCGGATATAATATGCCTGCAGGAAACCAAAGCCTATCCGGAACAGCTCCCGGCCGAACTTACTTCGGTTACAGGTTATGATCACGCCTGGAATCCAGCCCAGCGCAAAGGCTACAGCGGGGTAGCGATGTATTTCCGCCAGCCGCCCCTGGCTATCAGGTACGGCCTGGGGGTAGAAAAATTTGATAATGAGGGCAGGGTGCTGATCGCCGATTACGACGATTTTACCCTGCTCAATGTTTATTTCCCCAATGGCGGGATGGGGGATGAACGCGTCCAGTACAAGCTGGAATTTTATGAGGAAATCATTGAATATTGTGATCAGCTGAAGAATAAAGATATTAAGGTTATAATTTGCGGGGATTTTAATACTGCCCATCGGGAAATAGATCTCAAGAATGCTAAAGCTAATGCTAAGAATTCTGGTTTTCTGCCAGTTGAACGGGCAATGTTGGATAAATTTCTTGCTCACGGCTATGTTGATGTTTTCCGGCATCTAAACCCCGACAAAGTAGAGTACACCTGGTGGGATTTCAAAAGCCGGGCCCGGGAAAGAAATGCGGGCTGGAGAATCGACTGTTTCTATGTCTCCAATAATATGATCGATGATGTATATGATTGCATACATTATAATGAAGTAGAAGGTTCGGATCATTGTCCTGTCGCTCTGCTGCTGAAATAGGATATGGCAGGAATTTACTCAATATTTCTTATATGGCATTGACCCTTACCAGGCATGAATCTATAATTTAGGTAGGGGCGGAGGACGTATTCTTAATTGAATACATTTTTTGTTATTGGTGTTGTATCCGCCTTCGATATAAATGGGGGGAGTTTTTCATGGGAACCAAATTGTTTATGGAGTTAAAACGTATATTCGCCGAACTTGCTTCTACCCTAATCCTCGGTAAGAACAAGGATGCCGCTGCAATAGCAATGACCTTGTCGGAAAAGAGCCGGGCATTGGCCGAGGAATTAGCCAAGTAGGGGAAGGAGACAGTTTTGCATAGATGGGTTTAGTACAGCGCCGCTGATTCGCGGCGCTTTTACTATGTTTCAGGATTTTGGCGGTTATATTATGGATATGGCAATCGTTAGATGGTAAGATGTGACAAAACCTCAACAGAAAGGATGATGCGGGTGAGCGAACGTCAACTGGGAAAAGTTCATGTATATACCGGTCAGGGCAAGGGCAAGACCACCGCAGCGATAGGGCAGGGTATCAGAGCGGTAGGAGCCGGATGGAAGGTGTTGATGCTCTCCTTTCTTAAGAACCACGGTTATTCTGAACACAAGGCCCTTCAGCGTTTAGCCCCTGATTTCCAGGTGATGATTGCGAACAGTAAACCCCGTCCTTTTTTCTGGCAATTGTCTGAAGCTGAAAAGCTGGAAATAGCGGCAGACTACCAACAGGTCTGGGCCCGGTTACCGCAGATAATTGAACAGCAGAACTGTGACTTGCTCATTCTGGATGAAATAATGGCAGTTGTAAATTATGGCGTTGTCTCGGTAGAATCGGTGCTGGCTTTTATGGATAATTGCCGTCAGCAGGAGATAGAATTGATCTTGACCGGACGGGATGCACCTTCGGCGGTAATGGATAATGCAGATCTGGTTACCGAGATGGTGTTCGTCAAACATCCTATGTACGCAGGAACCGCTCCGCGACTGGGAATAGAATATTGATATTATTAGGCAAGCTAATGGTGATATTATATGTATATGATTATATAAAGGAAGATAATGGTTCAGGACAGGATAAAATCTACGCAATCATGAAGGTGAGGATGAAAAATG
This sequence comes from uncultured Syntrophomonas sp., assembly GCA_964584415.1. GTDB lineage: Bacteria > Bacillota > Syntrophomonadia > Syntrophomonadales > Syntrophomonadaceae > PHAA01. The sequence goes on along the minus strand of CAZOZX010000040.1, from coordinate 788 downwards.
CTGAAGACATTACTTATTAAGGAAGATATCAATTACGATGCCAGTCAACTGCGCCCGCACTGGATATATCGCAATTATGGACTGCTGGGAGATGCGATGGTAGCTTTTTTTGGCCAGGTCAACGTAAATTATGACCAAATGTTCGATCTAACCGACGTTCGGGAAAAGGAATCAATTTATTCACCACGTATGCTGAACTTTATTGTGGAACATTTCGATAATAACCTGGAGAAAGCTATTTACCGCCAGTTCATCCTGATCATGGCCATAAAAGAGGAACTCGAAAAGTATGAGGTCGTTATCCAGCGTATCGGCGATGATCTGTATTTGGACCGTGGCAAGCTTTCGGTATCGATTGCTACCAGCACCGTCATCTCGACCCTGATCCATGCCGGTCTGAATATTGAAACCGAAGGGACCCCGGTTAAAACCATCGGGCTGAAAGACCTGGGCATCAATGACTACGCTTCTTTTGCCGAGAATGTTATGATCCGCTATAAAAGGGAGCTGGAGAGAATCTATGAAGCCCGCTGTAAAGCCCGTGGGATAATTGCGGATATATAAGTATGTACGTCGGGTAAAGTGGGATCAGCCACGAAGCCGTTAATTCCTGCCGTCTTGTAAAAGAAGGGAGCTTATTTTAGAATATATAAATGTGGAAAGGAGAAGCACTTTGGGCGAAAAAGACACTGGAAAATTGGAACTTATTGCTCACCAGAGTTTTCCCGCCAACCAGGATCTGGTCAAGGTGGTCGACTTCCTGAACAAAACCCTGAAATCGAGGAAGA
>CAZOZX010000039.1:1763-18286 GCA_964584415.1 uncultured Syntrophomonas sp. | reverse complement strand
ACGGGGAGGACAGGAGCCACCCGCTTAACTTTATATTATCTCCCCGGCTGGGGAACACGATATCGTTATAAGCCAGCCCTAAATCTGCCGGAGTGGAATCGATGGCCTGGCGCAGGGGATGGGTCAGGTTCCAGCCTACATAGCCCGAGGTGCCCAGAACGCCCAGAGCTGCGGCTGCAGATAGGAATAACAGGACGATGACAATGATCTTGGAGGTTTTGCGATTGGCAGATGGTGCCAGGTCAGGATTGTTCACAATTACTTTCCTTTCATCCAATATATCGGAGTTCAATATTCAGAGTATAACATTTTTATTGGGCGATTAACCGTCGGAAATATGCGGAACAGATATTTTCCACACTCCAAAAGGTGCAAAAAAGAAGACTTCCAATCGGAAGCCTTCATCTTTACTCGGCATTGTTTTTTATTGCTTTCCTTTTTTCTATCCTTGTGTGCCCCGGCCCCATTGCGGAGATAATGGGCATAACCCACGCCAAGGCTTTTAAAAGGATTTTTGTTGTCTGTTTTCTTATTCATGTTTTTATCCCCTCTTGTTTGTCTGCCTCTGCCCTCCCGCTTTAATTAGTCTATTCAATCAACTGATGTAATGCAACCGGATAGCATTACCTATTCCTTGATGGGCTACAATCCTATATTGTAGCGGCTTACTTTGCGGTAAAGGGTGCTGCGGGCGACCCCCATTTCTTTGGCTACTTCACTGATATTGCCACCGTGTTTGGCTAACAAGTTGGCGATCTCGCTGCGCTCGATTTCTTCGACCTTTTGTCTTCTCTGCTCCCGCGCAGCATTTACTCCCCCATTTTGGGGTACAACGACCGGATGGGAAACGTTGGGCTGGTCGGGATGATATATGGTAGCCGGCAGGTACTCCAACCGGATTTGGCCGCCTTGAGACATACCGATCAACCTTTCTACTACATTTTGCAGTTCACGAACGTTGCCAGGCCAGGCATATTGTTTGAGGTATTCGATAATCCGGTCATCAAGCTCGACTTCATCCCATTTCTGGTTGCCGCCGATAGCCTTCATGAAATGGTCAAACAGCATGGGTATGTCCTGAGGGTGGCTGCGTAAACTGGGAATATTGATCGATACCACGTTGATCCGGTAATACAAATCCTGGCGGAAATTACCCTTCTCCACCTCTTCCCACAGGTTTTTATTGGTGGCGCAGATAATCCGGAAATCAACCGGGATGGTCTTATCATCACCGATACGGGTAATCTTCTTATCCTGTAAAACCCGCAGCAATGCTACCTGCTGCTCCAGGGGCATATCCCCGATTTCATCCAGGAATAGCGTGCCGCCGGCAGCCAGTTCGAATTTACCCGGCCGCCCTCCGCGCTTGGCCCCGGTGAAGGCACCTTCAGAGTATCCAAACAGCTCGCTGGCTATCAATTCACGGGGAATAGCCCCGCAATTAACTGCTACAAATGGTCCCTTGCGGCGGCTGCTGCGATTATGAATAGCCTGGGCTATGACCTCTTTGCCGGTACCGCTTTCCCCTTCCAGCAGTACATTGGAGTTACCGGCTGCGGCCAATGCTGCCATGCGGGTAACCTCAGCCATTTCAGGACTGTCGCCGATAATGTCTTTGAAATGAAACATTGCCTGGGCCCCGCTGAGGCGGTTGATCAATTTTTGTACTCTTTCCATGGGCCGGAAGAGTATAACTGCACCGGTGAAAACTCCCTCATTATCCATGATAGGCACTCCGGAAGATAAACAGTGGACCCGGCCATCAACAGTATCCACCAGGACTTCGATATCGTTGTAGGCATCATGGCGCTGCAGGGCCCGTTCAAACGAAGGGATACCGCGCCCCAGCACCTCGGTAATGGAAAGACCGGTTAATTCCCGGTTGGATTTCCCCAATATATCCTCGGCAATTGGATTAGCATTGGTTATCACTCCGGCTGAATCGATGGTAACTACTCCATCGGAAATGGTCCGGAAAATTTGATTAAGCCGCTCATTGGACTGTTCCAGCTGCCGATTTTTTTCCTGGATCCTCATTTGATCCATGATAGCCTGGCCGGCAGCCACCACCATACCCAGGGTGTGCAGGTGAGTGCCATCCGCCGGACCGGACATGTCAAGCACTCCGATCATTTCATGGTTCTTATCAAAAATGGGGGTAGCCGAGCAGGTCCAGGCATGGTGCTTTTGGCAATAATGCTCTGCCCCGGCGGTCTGGAGGGGTTTCCCCAGTACGGCAGCTGTACCGATGGCGTTAGTGCCCACTGATTCCTCAGTCCAATCGGCTCCAGGAACGAAGTTTATTTTACGAGCCTCAACCATGGTTTCTTTATCACCGATGCATTCCATGACATAACCGCGCTCATCGGTTAACAGAACAATGAATCCAGAGTTCTGAACAAACTCGTACAAATTGAGCATGATCGGCCGGGCAATGTTCACCAGGTGTTTGCGTTTATTCAGCAGTTCTTTAAGCTTGGATGGAGTCAGAAAACGATAACAAACCCCATCATGGGGATCAACCCCGCTTATATAACACCTGGTCCAGGAGTTTTGTATGTCTTGAGAAATCGATGCTTCATTGGTGTGCCCATGGGTAATGAAATCCTGCCACCCCCGCTCAATAAGGTCCGCGGGTTTAATGCCTGCGCTCACACCTTTACCTCCTTTTTAATTATCATAGTCCAATCATATATCTTTCTCACCTGTGTAGCAAGAGCGAAACAGACATGCGACAAAGATGAGAAAAATTAGCCGCCAGTGATACACCGGTGATAATTTGAATAATGTTGAAAGCTGACGAATTTACCCGTTTGCAGAACCAGGACGGGTTCCCCAGATTGTAATCATAAAATTGGCACAGGAATTGCTCTATTAGGTTGCAGAGAGACCCATTATCTAATTTTGATAGATAAATTGTCGATGCCTGGCAGACTGAACAATTCGAAAGGAGGCTATTAGGTGAATTTGCAGCGTTTCATTGTCGAGATTGGGACCGGTGCCGATCTACACGGCGGAGATGTTACCAAGGCAGCTCAGAAGGCTATCAAAGATGCTGTTTCTCACAGTTGTTTGTGCGGTTTATTCGACATCGTAGGGATAACTGATCCCAACCAGATGCATGTTCAGGTCAAAATTGCCTGCCCTTATCCCGAGAGATTAGATCATGAGGAGGTTCTGAAGGCGATACCCTTCGGCTCCCGTGAGCTGGAGGCAGTGGCAGGAGGCTTATCTGTGCGCGGATTGGACGTACCGTCTCTTGGCGAGGGTGATACGATTGTCGTGGCCTTGGCGGCCCTGACTGTTTATATCGATATCGATAGGTAGCCAGCCCGGTTGCAGGTAAATAGGAACGCAACGGAACCATAGCAGTTTAGTGAGGATAACCTAAAATTTTAAGGAGGGAATTTGAATGGACCTTAACAAAGAGCAGTTATTGGACATGTACAAGAAAATGTCTACCATCCGGGCTTTCGAGTCCAAAGCCGTCGAGTTGTTTGCCGCGGGCCAGATACCAGGCTTCGTACATCTATACCTGGGTGAAGAAGCGGTAGCCTGCGGGGTATGCGCCAATCTTACTGACAAGGATTTTATCGCCAGTACCCACCGCGGACACGGTCATTTGATTGCCAAAGGCGGAAATATCAATATGATGATGGCGGAGTTATTTGGCCGTTCTACCGGTTACTGCCGGGGCAAGGGCGGGTCAATGCACATCGCCGACGTAGACCTGGGCATCCTGGGCGCCAATGGTATAGTAGGTGCCGGTATGCCGATTGCAACCGGGGCGGCATTTGCCTGCAAGTATAAAGAAACCGATGCGGTAGCAGTAGCCTTCTTTGGTGACGGTGCTTCGGACCGGGCCACCTTCCATGAATCTTTGAATATGGCTTCAATATGGAAACTACCTATTGTCTTCGTTTGTGAGAATAACGGCTGGGCTATATCCAATTCCCAGGAAACTCATCAGAATATAACCGATATTTCCGATCGTGCCAGCGGCTATGGAATCCCCGGGGTTTCCGTCGATGGAAATGATGTAGTAGCTGTTTATGAAGCTACCCAGGCGGCCGTAGCCCGGGCCCGGCAGGGTGATGGCCCTACTTTGATCGAGTGCAAGACCTGGAGATGGCGGGGCCACTTCGAGGGAGATCCCGGAGCCTATAAAGATCCCGCGGACCAGGAAGACTGGCTGACCAAAGATCCGATTCCAAGACTGGAAAAGAACCTGATCAAGCTTAAATATGCTTCCCAGGCTGAGCTGGATGCCATTAAAGCTGCTATCGAAGCCGATGTTGCTGGTGCCATCAAGTTTGCGGAAGAGAGCCCGGTGCCGGATCCGAAGGAACTCTTTACCGACGTTTACGCTGATTAGATTAAGGGAGGGTGAATAGTAATGAAACAAATGACTTATGCTGAGGCCGTTAGGGATGGCATGCGGGTAGAAATGCAAAGGGACCCCAACGTTTATCTAGCCGGTGAGGACGTAGCTCAGTTCGGCGGCTGCTTCGGGGTGACCGCGGGATTATATGATGAGTTCGGACCCAAACGGGTTATGAATACCCCAATCAGTGAAGCTGCGATTGTCGGCCATGGGGTTGGAGCCGCATCGGCTGGCCTTAGACCGATAGTAGAAATCATGTTTGTAGATTTTATGGGCTGCTGCATGGACGAGCTGTTCAACCAGGCGGCCAAAATGAGATATATGTTTGGCGGCAAAGCCAAGGTTCCGATGGTAGTACGTACCCCTTGCGGAGCTGGAATGGGTGCCGCTGCCCAGCACTCCCAGTGTGTTGAATCCTGGTTTACCCACATCCCGGGGGTTAAGACGGTAATGCCCGGAACTCCTGCCGATGCCAAAGGCTTGATGGCAGCCGCTATCCGTGATGACAACCCGGTCATGTATATTGAGCACAAACAATTACTGGGAGTACCCGGAGAAGTTCCCGAAGGCGAATATGTAGTACCCCTGGGCAAAGCCGATATCAAACGGGAAGGTTCTGATATCACCATCGTAACCTGGTCCTGGATGCTGCAGAAAACTTTAGCCGCGGCTGAAGAATTAGCCAAGAAGGGTATCAGCGTCGAGATCGTCGATCCCCGTACCCTGGTACCGCTGGATAAGGACGCAATTTTGAAGTCAGTATCCAAAACCGGCAAGTTATTGATTGTTCACGAAGAAGTCATAACCAGTGGTTTCGGCGGAGAAATCGCTGCTATCGTAGGTGAGGAAGGCTTCGATTACCTGGATGCCCCCATTAAGAGACTGGCAGCGCCATTTACCCCGATTCCTTTTGCACCTATTCTCGAGAATGCATTTATCCCCAGTGAAGAGAAAATCATCGCTGCGGTTGAATCGATGTTTTAAGTATTGAAATGGCGGGCGGGTGATCGATCCGCCCGCCATAGGATTATATTCCCGGAGGGAGGCAGCAGCATGGCTTCAGTAGGAATCATCGCCAATCCGGCTTCTGGCAAGGACATACGCCGCCTGGTGGCCTATGGCATCTGCTTTGATAATCAGGAAAAAATCAATATCGTGCAAAGATGCCTGCTGGCCATGTCAGCCGCAGGGGTCGAACGGGTGATGTATATGCCGGATTATTACGGGCTGGTACCCCGGGCCATAGAGGGATTATCTAAATGTCACCGGCTGCCGTTTGAAATAATTGAGGCTAATATCGCAATGAGCGCCACGCAAATAGACTCGGCCCATGCTGCCCTGGAGATGGAGAAAGCGGGCATGGATTGCATTATTACTCTGGGCGGAGACGGGACCAATCGCATGGTAGCAAAGCATTGCGGGCAGGTACCGCTGGTCCCCATATCTACAGGTACCAATAATGTGTTTCCAAAGATGATAGAGGGCACCATTGCCGGCCTGGCGGCCGGGGTGGTGGCACGGGGATTAGCCGAATACCCGGCGGTTCACCCTACTAAGAAACTGGTTGTTTTTAAAAATGGCCAGCCTATCGACATAGCTCTGGTCGATGCCGTGATACTATCCGATATATTTATCGGTTCAAGGGCGATCTGGGATGAGCAGCGCATCCGGCAGGTGGTGGTTACCCAAGGTGAACCGGATAGCATAGGTATATCGTCGATAGCCGGCAATCTGGAACCCGTAAGCGCCCTGGATCCCAAGGGCATGGTGATAGATATCGGCGCCGGGAACACCAGTATAATGGTGCCGATTGCCCCGGGGCTTATTAAGACAGTTGATGTTATTGATTATAGGATGCTGAATATCGGTGATGAAGTTAAGATAGTCGGCGGGCCTTTCGTGATGGCCCTGGACGGGGAACGGGAAGTAGAGGTAGCGGAGGGAGAAGAGGTCTCCATTAAACTGACCTTTGATGGCCCCAGAGTGGTAGACACCCGTCTGGCCTTACATCAGGCCGTAGCCAAAGGATATTCACATTGTGAGCAGGATTTAAAAATCTCGGTTGGTTAAAGGAGGAGAACTAGATGGCAACAGCTATTGTAATGCCCAAACTGGGTCTGGCTATGAAGACCGGCACATTGGGCAAATGGCTTAAAAACGAAGGAGATAAGGTCAAGAAATCAGAAGCGCTGGTCGAGGTCATGACCGATAAAATCACCAATAAAGTCGAGTCCCCGGCAGAGGGAATTTTACTTAAAATTATTGCGGTCAAAGGAGCCACACTCCCGGTCGGCGGTTTGATGGGCGTTATAGGCGAGGCGGGCGAAGACATTTCCGAGATCCTGGCTTCAGCTTCAACTCCGGCAGCGGCGGCAGCACCTCAGGCAGCCAGCGCAGCCCCAGGCGGAAAGGTTAAAATTTCCCCAGCCGCCCGTAAATTGGCGGAGGAAGCCGGTATCGACTACACCCGCATAGCAGGAACCGGCCCGGAAGGGCGTATTACCAAGGAAGATGTGGAACAAGCGATCGAATCCGGTGTCGGTCCAGCCGATGACCGTCCCACTGTCAAAGTAACCCCCTATGAAGGGATGAGGAGAGCCATTGGTGAGAACATGCTGGCCAGCTGGACCAGCAATGCCAAGATCACCGAACACGTCAGTGTCGACATGTCAGGTATCCTGGCCCTGCGCAGCACCCTCAATCAAGGCGCTAAGGATAAAGACAAGATCTCGGTTACCGCTATTCTCACCAAGGCCGTCGCCAAGGCCATTGAGATCAACCCGGTGGTAAATATGACCCTGGACGGCGACCAGGTCAAAACCCTAAAGGACATCAATATCGGTATGGCGGTAGCCGTTCCGGATGGCTTGATTGTACCCGTTGTCAGAAAAGCCAATGAGAAGACCCTGGCTGTGGTTAACGCGGAGATAAACGACCTGGCCAAACGGGGCCGCCGCAACAAATTAATGCCGGACGAGATGTCGGGCGCAACCTTTACTATTACTAACCTGGGCGGCTATGGCTCAGTAGACTGGTTTACCCCTATCATTAATCCCCCCGAGTCGGCAATTTTAGGGGTGGGTCGGACGATTGACAAACCGGTCGTGGTTAATAAAGAAATCGTAGTAAGGCCGATGATGGGGCTGTCCCTCTCGGTTGATCACCGTATTATCGACGGGGCACCAGCAGCTGAATGGCTGGCTACCCTGATAGCACTGATAGAAAATCCTTACAAGATCTTCATTTAAGGAGGAATTCGTAATGTCAATGGATCCCAATGAACTACTAAATGAAATGTTTGTCGGAATGGCTGAGGTCAAAGAGGAAGCCCCCGAATTGAATGCAGCCTTCGTGCAGATGGACCAGGCTGCCTATGTAGAGGGGGAACTGGAACGCAAATACAAGGAACTTATCGGCTTGGCAATAGCCCTTTATGCCCGTTGCGAATTCTGCATGACTTTGCATGTCAGGCAAGCCCTGGATGAAGGGGCCAGCCGGGATGAAATCCTGGAAGCATGCGCGGTGGCAGTGGCATTTGGCGGATCTCCGGCTATGGCCTATTTGTCTACTTACGTAAAGAAAGCCCTGGATGAATTCGAATAGAAGTGATCTTGACAATGGAGGGATCAGCAGGTGAACCGGCAGGGATATTGTTTGGAACTGGGAACCGTGGAATATGACCAAGCTTTCGAATTGCAGAAGAAGCTCTTCGATGCCCGGCGGCAAGGAAGCATAGGCGATACCGTAATTTTCATCGAACACCCGCCTTGCTTCACCATCGGGCGGCACGGGGGATTCAATCATATCCTGGCCAGTCCCGACTTCCTGGAAGCCCAGGGTATCAAGGTGTATGAAACTGACCGGGGCGGGGATATAACCTACCATGGTCCGGGCCAAATCGTTTGTTATCCGATCCTGGACCTGAAAGGCTTTGGCCGCGATGTTCACCTGTATGCCTACCTGATGGAGGATACCCTGATCAGGACTTTGAGGACATTTGGTATAGAGGCCGGCCGTCACCCGGATCATCCCGGGGTATGGGCCGGGACCGCCAAGATAGCCGCTGAAGGTATTGCCATCCAACACTGGGTGACCATGCACGGTGTATCACTGAATGTGTGCCCCAACATGATGCATTTTTCCTTTATCATTCCCTGTGGAATTACCGCCCTGGGCGTAACCTCGATGGCCCAGCTGCTGGGTCATGATGTGGATGTTGATGAGGTTAAACAAGAGATGCGCAGGCAGTTCAGCCAAGTCTTTGCAATTGAATTACAGACTGTGACCCTGGATCAAGTCAGGCAGTTAGTGGAGGGAGTCAACGATGAACCGGCCGGATTGGTTAACTGTTAGGGTACCCAATGAAGAAAGTCTGGACAATATGAAAAAGCTATTGGAAACGGGCCGTTTGCACACCGTGTGCGAAGGGGCTGACTGCCCCAACATCGGCGAGTGCTTTGCCAGTAAAACCTGTACTTTCATGATCCTGGGCAACATTTGCACTCGCAATTGCCGGTTCTGTGCGGTACCCCATGGACGCCCGCAGGCGGTTGATCCGGGCGAGCCGGAAGAGGTAGCCTTGACAGCACTACAACTGGGATTAAGACATGTGGTGGTGACCTCGGTAACCAGGGACGATCTCGATGATGGCGGGGCGGGCCACTTTGCCGCCACCGTCCGGTCCATACGGGCAGTGGTCCCCGATGTATCCGTCGAGGTTCTTATCCCGGATTTCAAAGGATCGGAGGATGCCTTAAACAAAGTCATCGCCTCCGGACCGGATATTATCAACCACAATGTAGAAACAGTTCCCCGTTTATATTCCAGCGTACGCCCCCAGGCCCGCTATGATCGTTCCCTGCAGCTGCTGGAGCGGGTCAGCCGGGCCGGCATACTGGCCAAATCCGGGATGATGCTGGGGTTGGGAGAAAATATCGAGGAAATAATTCAGGTTATGAAGGATTTGCGGCAGGTTGACTGCGATATCCTTACCCTGGGCCAATACCTAAGCCCTTCTCCTGAACATCACCCGGTGATTGCCTATATTCATCCCGAGACCTTTGTGATGCTCCAACAGAAGGCATACAGCCTGGGATTCCTGGAGGTTAATGCTGGTCCCCTGGTGCGCAGCTCTTACCACGCCGCGCAATCTCTGGCCAGTATTAGAGTTAAGAAAATGGGAAAGGGGAGAATAATTGATGGCCAAGGTAGACAAATATGAAATGCCGGATGAGCTCTACTATACCAGCGATCATGCCTGGGTAAAGGTAGAAGGAACCAAGATTAGGATAGGGGTTACCGATTTCATGCAGCAGCTGGCCGGGGAAATAACTTTTATACGCTTGCCGAGAGCCGGCAAAGCCTTGGAAGAAGGTAAGAACCTGGTTTCCCTGCAGTCCGGCAAATGGGCCGGTAAAGTGGCGGTGCCGGTAACCGGAAACGTAGTCGATGTCAATAAGGACCTGGCCTCCGCACCGCAGCCGTTGAACAATGACCCTTACGGTCAGGGCTGGATCGCGGTTATGGAACCAGCCAACATGGCCGATATAGAAGCCAAGCTGCTCAAGGGTGACAAAGCCATTGAGTTCGTCAAAGCGGAGATAGCCAAACATTCATAATAATCCCAGGTTAGGGGGGACAACAGGTGCGTAATGAAGTAATTCAGTCAATACTTGAGAAATATGGGGACCGGGCTACTGATTCCATTTATGAAAGATCTCTCTACAGCCGTGATTTAGCCCCGGTACCGTCTTTGCTGGTCGACCCGTTGTTCAGCACCCTGCCCGATTTAGTGGTGCGGCCAGCCAATACCGCTGAGGTTGCGGATATAATGAAAACCGCCTTCCAAAACAATATACCGGTTACCCCGAGGGCGGGAGGATCCACCGTATATTTTGATTCGGTGCCGATTAAAAGAGGGATACTGCTGGATCTGAACCAGATCAAGGGCGTAGTTAACATCGATCAAGCCAATATGACGGTTACCGTCAAAGCCGGTACCACCTGGAGCGAATTGGAACAACATTTACAGCCCCACCAATTAGCAGCCAAATCATATCCAAGCAGTGCGCCGGCAGCAACGATCGGCGGGTGGTTCTGCATGATGGGCTATGGGATCGGCAGTTTGAAATACGGCAGTTTTCCCGCTCAGGTTCATTCGATCGAAGTAGTAACTCCCGAGGGCAAGATACTTACCCTCACTCATGACAGTAAACCATCCCTGTTCCGCTACGCCCAATCGGAAGGTACCCTGGGGATAGTTACCCAGTTGGAAATGGCAGTACGCCGCTTAACAGAGATGAAACATTTTCTCCTCCACTTGCCGACCAGCGTGAAAATGCTGGAGACCATGCACAGCCTGATCAAATGGCCGGAAGTTCCCTATAACATGCATTTTACCGACCAGGCTTGTCTCAAGACCATGAAGAGGTTGGGATTAGCCCCGGCTAATCTTGACAACGGGTACCTGGTGGGTGTGGATTACGAGGGGTCGGAAGCCGAGCTGCAGCAGGCCCAGGTGATCATAGACCAGTTGACCGCCGACCGTACCGTCCGCCAACTGGATGAGTCGACCGCGGATCATGAATGGCAGGAAAGATTCCTGGCCATGAAATTGAAAAGGGGCGGGCCGTCGGTACTGGGTGCGGAAATATGGCTGCCCATCAAAAATTTGCCCCAATACCTGGCCGATGTGGAGAAAATGTCGCGCGCTTATAAACTGAATCTATTTTCCTATGGCCATGTCGTAACCCCCGATTATGCTACGGTTATGACTACTTTCTATGCTGACGAAACTCATACTATCAAATATATCATCAATCTCAGCCTGGTTAAGAAGATCCACGATATAGGCTATCGTTTCGGCGGCCATCCTTATGGAGTAGGTCTGTGGAATTCGCCGATGATCGGGCGTATTCATAATGCCACCCAGCTGGAAACACTGAGAGCCCGCAAGAAGAGCGTGGATCCGGCCGGGATAATGAATCCGGGGAAAGTTTATCAGGCCCCGTTGATGCTAAATCCCTTCAATTATGCGGTAGGCATGTCGGCCTTAGCTGTAGTAAGAAAATTATTTGGGAAGGGGTGGTAGCTGATGAGTAAAGAAGCCAGCCCGTACACCAATTTTGAAAAAGAAGCATTAATATGTGCCCGTTGTGGTTACTGCCGCAGTGAATGTCCGGTTTACAGGGTAGTCGGTTGGGAATCAGCCACTCCGCGCGGCAAGATCAGTATGGCCCGGGAATTGTTCTCCAAACAGCAGGGTGCCGAGATACCTGAAGAATTTGTCAATCGCATCGCCCAGTGTACCCTGTGCGGGGCCTGTGCCAATGAATGCTCTACCGACATCGATACCCGCCGGTTGTGGCTGGACCTTCGCCGCCGTATCGCCGAGCTGGGCAAGGAGCCCAAAGCCTACGATGCCATCCGGGACAACCTGATGGCCAACCGCAACATTACCACCTTGGATAATGAAGGCCGGTTGGAATGGGCCCAGGATCTTGACAATCCAGAGGATTTGGAACCCCGGGCAGGAGCCGAAGTCGCCTATTTTGTCGGCTGCGTTTCTTCATTCTTCCCCCAGGCCTCCGAGGTAGCCCTGGCGGTAGCGGAGATATTAACCGAAGCCGGGGTGGACTTTGCCACCATGGGCGGGGATGAATGGTGCTGCGGATTTCCCCTGATCGGATCTGGTTTTACGGAAAATGCCGATGAGTTTATCCGCCATAACGTCAACCGTATCAAGGAACTCGGTATTCATACCCTGATAGCCAGCTGCCCTTCCTGCTATCACGTCTGGAAACATGACGCGGCGGAAGCCCTGGAGGGTTATGACCTAAAGGTAATGCATACCACCGAATACCTGGCCCAACTGATTAGAGAAGGCAAAATTGAACTGAACGACCTGGACGAAGTAGTGACCTATCACGATCCCTGCGACCTGGGACGGAACAGCGGTGTGTATGATGCACCGCGGGAGATCATCAATAGCATACCCGGAGTGGAATTCGTCGAACTGCAGCATAATCGCCAGGATGCGCTGTGCTGCGGAGGCGGCGGTAACCTGCAGAGTGTCGCCCCGGAGGTGGCCGCGCAAATAGCCCGCCTGCGGTTGGAAGAGATAAAAGCTACCGGGGCGGCCATCGTAGTCTCGGCCTGCCAGCAATGCGAAACGATGCTGACCACTGCAATCCGGGAAGCCAAATTACCGATACGGGTTATGGACATCAGTCAGCTAATCCTCGAAGCAATGGGTTAATAGAAAGGAGCTGGATATAATGGCAGATTTAAAGGCAGGTTTTATATTTGTTGCCCCAGAAGCCGATTACTTGAAGGACCGGGCGGTGGTAGAAACCCCGGTAGTGGAACTGACCGTAGTGGGAGTCAAAGATTATGCTATGGCGGTTAAAGTGGCTCAGGAAATGGTAGCCGGCGGGATCGGAGCGATTGAACTCTGTGCTGGGTTTGGCATTGAAGGCACCGCCATGATCAAGAAAGCAGTAGAAGGCAAAGCAGTGATCGGGGTGGTACGTTTCGATCATCACCCCGGGCTTGGATTCAAAAGCGGAGATGAAATTTTTTAATCAGCCGCGAGGGGAGGTTGGATAGCCATGGATTTATACGACCTGGGCGCCATCAGCTGGTGGGAAACTCAATGCTATTATCATGCCCTGGCATACCTGGGTCGTGAAGGTTTGATCATCTGCTGTCCAACTTCCCCTTATGTGTGCCTGGGTCTGCATGACGACTATGACCAGGAGATTGACCACGAATTTTGCACTCAAACCGGGATCCCGGTATTTCGCCGCGAGACCGGCGGGGGTGTAGTATATCTCGACCAGCGGCAGGTGTTTTTCCAGCTGGTGCTGAAACGGGATAACCCGCGCCTGCCATTGCACCGACAGCGCTATTACCAGCATTTCCTGCAGCCAGCCGTGTCAGTATATAAGGATTACGGGCTGCCGGCCCAGGTTAAAGAACCAGCCGATATCGTAGCGGACGGGAAGAAATGTTCCGGTAATGCTTGTGGTGATATCGGCGGATGTGTGGCCTATGTAGGTAATATCCTGCTTGATTTTGATTACCATACCATGAGCCGGGTAATGCGTGTTCCTCATCGATCCTTTCAGGACCATTTCCGGCAGGCCATGCAGGCCAATATGACTACGCTTAAGGATTGGGTTGAAGACCCAGTAGACTATAATCAGGTAGCGGCTCGTCTGGTGGATCGCTATGCCGAGCAGTGGGGAGATTTACAGCCGATGCCGGCGGATCAGGAACTGAACGATAAGGCTGGTGAAATCTTTAACCGGATCAACACCGGGGAATGGCTGAAGATGCCCGGGCGCCGTTATAGCCAGAGAAGGATCAAGGTGGCTGAAGGGGTAATGCTGCTGGAACAGAAACTCAGCCCGGAGCTGACGGCAGCGGTACTGGTCCGGGAAGGCAGGGTTGAGGAGCTGAAGATGGTTGGTCCCGCGCAGATTGATCCCAAGTCTTTTACAGATATTGTGGGGCAGCCCTGGAAAGAGGATCTGCTGACTGCTATACAGGCGGTTTGATTAAGGAGGAAAAATTATGAGCTGTAAATATTACGAGGTACCCACGGATCTCCTCTATAACGCCAACGATTTCTGGGTAAAACTGAGCGGCGACGAGGCGATCATCGGGATGAGTGATTTCGGGCAGGAAAACATCGGCGACGTGCTTTATCTGGAACTAGTGGCCAGGGGGGTTACCTGCCGAAAAGGCGATAGATTAGGTTCAATTGAATCGGGGAAATGGGTTGGTAATCTGGCCGCTCCGCTGTCAGGAATAATTCTGGAGAACAATCCGGAAGTGGTGACTAATCCACGCCAGGTCAATGCTGACGCTTACGGAGCAGGCTGGTTGTTTAAAATCCACCTAAGCAACATAGATGAGCTCAAAGACTTGATGAATGCCGAGCAATACCAGGATTGGGTGGCCCAACAAGCTGCCCGGGAAGAGATAGCAGGGTAGTTATATGACAACGAAGTGGCGTTTACTGGATACCGGATCGCTGCCCGCGGCGACCAACATGGCCCTGGACAAGGTGATTCTCAATGCCCGCAGTGCCGGCCTGGTGCCGAATACGGTGCGCTATCTCCAGTTTTCACCGCACTGCGTACTGGTGGGCTATCACCAGGCAGTCGAACTGGAGGTAGAAGAAGAATATTGCCGCCAGCATGGGATAGACATCAACCGGCGTATAACTGGGGGCGGCAATCTCTACTGGGATGAATCGCAGCTGGGCTGGGAGCTTTATGCGCCCAAAGATACCCCCGGGATTCCTAAGAAACTCGAGGATATGTACCGGCTGATGTGCGAGAGTGTGGTAGCCGGATTGGCCCGCCTGGGGGTCCAAGCTAAATATAGACCGGCCAACGATATCGAGGTGGGCGGGCGTAAAATATCCGGAACCGGGGGAACCGAACTGGGCGGGGCTTTTCTCTACCAGGGAACCCTGTTAACCGACTTCGACGTTGATACCATGATAAACGCTCTAAAACTGCCCATCAAAAAGCTGGAAGACAAACAGATCGATTCCTTCCGGCAGCGGGTAATCTGTTTGAAAGAGGTCCTGGGCTACCTGCCGCCAATGAACGAGATCAAAGCGGCATTGGCGGAAGGGATATCCGAAGTCCTGGGCATAACTCTGGAACCGGGCGGGCTGACCGAGGCGGAAATAGAAGCCCTGCAGCGCGAATTACCTCTATTTGAATCCGAAGCCTGGATCAGAGGACAGAGAGTCCTGCCCCAGGCTAATGACTTGAAAATTGCGGAGTTGAAGACCCCGGGCGGGCTGATCAGGGCATCCGTGCGGGCCGACCAGGGACGGCAGTGTATCAAGAGTGCTTTCATAACCGGGGACTTCTTTGTTTACCCGGAACGGAGCATTCTAGACCTGGAGGCGGTACTGAAGAATTCCTCCAGCTTACCGGCCGAAGTTATAAAAACCGTACAGGGGTTTTTTGGGCAAAATGAAGTCCAGATCCCTGGAGTAAATGCCGATGATTTTAGTCAGGTCATTAACCTGGCGCTGGAACAGGACCGGTGATTACCATGCAGAGCGACACCTATGATTTAGTGGTAGTAGGAGCGGGACCAGCCGGGGCCAGCGCGGCCCGGGCAGCCTGCCATAACGGGTCAAAGGTACTGCTGATAGACGCCCACACCAATCCGGGCAGTCCGGTCCAATGCGCTGAATATGTCCCCAACCAGGTGCGGGGATACGTACCTCTGGTTAAAGGAGCAGTGGTGCAGAGAATTGACACCCTGTTAACCTTCATAAATGATGAATTGGTTTCTACCCTGGCGGGACCCGGTTATATGCTGGACCGCAGGGTATTTGATGCCAGCCTGGTCGATGCCGCCCGGGAAGCGGGAGCGGAGGTTTGCTCCGGCACCAAAGCCATCGCCAAAACCGATCAAGGCTTAGTCATCAGTAATAATAATCAAGAACCTGTGGCCATAAAATGCCGGGTCATAATTGGCGCCGACGGCCCGCGTTCAGCGGTGGGCGGATGGATGAACAGCCGTAACCGGAATTTCATGGTCGGCCTGCAATACAACCTGCCCCTGTGTCAGCAGCAATACTCGACCGATATTTATTTCAAGCCTGAATACCATGGCGGATACGCCTGGCTTTTCCCCAAAGGCTGGCATGCCAATGTAGGAGTGGGTGTAAGCCTGCCCTATAAGGACCGGTTACCGCGGTTAGTAGATGGATTTATTACCAGCCTGGTGCGGGAGGATAAAATCAGAGGCACTCAACCCGCCGCTAAGACCTCCGGGCTAATTCCGGTGGGCGGTCCCCTGCCAGTTACCCAAGCCGGGAATATGCTGCTGGCGGGAGATGCGGCCGGTCTGGCCCATCCGATTACCGGGGGCGGTATCATGAATGCCATTGTCAGCGGGCAAATAGCCGGCGAAACAGCTGCCCAGGCAATTATACAGAACGATCTGCAAGTGCTATCCCAGTATCCGCAGCGCTGGCGGGAAGTGCTGGGAAGGTTTTTAGATCGGGGGGTGGCGCAGCGTTTGGAAATGGATCGCTGCTGGACTGATGATCTAGCCGGGTTTGAAAAGTTGATAAAACGAACCTGGATAAGTTTCAATT
>CAZOZX010000039.1:0-1663 GCA_964584415.1 uncultured Syntrophomonas sp. | reverse complement strand
GATGATCTAGCCGGGTTTGAAAAGTTGATAAAACGAACCTGGATAAGTTTCAATTGAACCTTATCTAAAATTATACCGAAGGGAAGAGATGACAATGCTGACTGCCCAGGAAAGTCCTCAATATGTGCAAACCAGCCTGGCCGGAGCCATCTGCCTGGGCATGGAAAGAGGCAGATTTATGCCCCAATCGAAATGCAAATGCCTGAATCTTTTGCTTACCTATGAACTTGGCTGCGCGGCTTCCTGCAGCTATTGCGGATTAGCCCGGAACCGCTGCGAAGATTCATCCAAGACCTTTATCAGGGTAAAGTGGCCCACTTATGAGCTGGAGGATATTCTGACTCGGGTTGAAGCGGGCAGCCATCCGTTTAAACGGGTGTGTGTCTCCATGATCACCCACCGGCACTCGGTCGATGACACCTGCCAGGTGATCGAGCAGGTAAGAGCCAAAACCGGTTTACCGGTCAGCGCCCTGGTGGCTCCAACTGTTATGAAGATCCCCGACGACCTTTACCGCCTTAAAGCGGCCGGGGCCGACCGTATCGGGGTAGCTGTCGATGCAGCTACTGAACCTTTATTTGTACAGAATCGCGGAGCCGGGGTCCGGGGACCGCACCGCTGGGAGGTTTTCTGGAACACCCTGGCGGCCGCAGCCGAGATATTTGGACCCTACCGGGCCGGAATCCACCTGATTGTGGGCCTGGGCGAGACAGAAGAGGAAATGGTGGCGGCGATTAACCTGGCTTACCGGCTAGGAGCCCTGACTCACCTGTTTTCTTTCTACCCGGAGGATGGCAGTGTATTATATAGTCATCCCCAGCCACCCCTGGGTCAATATCGCCGGATCCAGATGGCCCGTTACCTGATCAATGAAGGTATAACCAGTATTGAAAATATGCATTTTTCACCGGAGGGACGTATTATTGATTTTGGCGTCGATATCCAGCCTTACCTGGGTAAGGGCGAGGCCTTTGTGACCTCGGGTTGCCCAGGTGAAGATGGCCAGGTGGCCTGCAACCGGCCCTTCGGCAATGAACGGGCCAGCGAGCCCATGCGTAACTATCCGTTTATACCAGGAACCGAAGGTTTGGGCATTATAATTCCCCAGTTATGGGATGGAGTTGAATAGGATGACATCGGCAGCAACCCAAGTGGCCCGGGCCTGGCAGATCCGTCAGCAGTTTCCCCCGCGAATCTGGTTTTGCGCCCCGGGGGCCAAACACTACCAGAATCAATACTATGAGAACCATGCCAATTCATTTGTGAATGTAAGTATTACCGGTGCAGCCTGTGCCTGCCGCTGTGATCATTGTGACGCGCGCCTGCTGCAGAGTATGATTGCCGCCCCCACTCCCGGTATCCTCAGACAGGTAACCGGACAGTTGGTGAACATGGGCTGTAAAGGGATACTGGTCAGCGGCGGGGCCAATCACAAGGGCGAGGTGCCCTTGCTGCCATTCATGGATGCTATAGCCGATGCCAGCCAGCAGGGTTTGCAGATCATAGTGCACAGCGGGCTTGTGAACCAAGAAACAGCTGGAGAATTAAAGGCTGCCGGGGTGGAGCAGGTATTGATGGACATCATCGGCGATACCGAGACTATCCAAAAGGTTTACCACCTGGACCGCCGCCCCCAGGATTATCTGCAATCCATGTTGTATTG